>NZ_JABWRI010000010.1:0-189230 GCF_014268865.1 Pseudomonas sp. BW16M2
GGTGGACGATGGGAATCGAACCCACGACAACCGGAATCACAATCCGGCGCTCTACCAACTGAGCTACGCCCACCATATTGCGGTACTGCTTACTTGCCCAGGCCTTAATGGCGCACCCGGCAGGACTCGAACCTGCGACCATCCGCTTAGAAGGCGGATGCTCTATCCAGCTGAGCTACGGGCGCTTAAGCTTACAGTCCAGCCGAACAAACGAACCGCTTATTCTGCCCGACTTTGCCAACCCGTGCCAGGCAGTGCCCGACAAGTGCGGCGAATCTTATAGGCGACCCTGCAGGTCGTCAACACCTTTCGCAAAAAAATTTAAATTATTGAAGGGGTTAGGGGATTTGCCCGACCACCCGCCTTTGCCCTTGGGCCGTGTCGTGCGAGAATGCGCGCTTCTTATATATGTTCCCTTCTCGATGGTTAATCACGCGTCTATGACTGCACACCTAATCGATGGCAAGGCGATCGCCGCCAACCTGCGCCAGCAGATCGCCCAACGTGTCGCCGAGCGCCGCCAGCAGGGCCTGCGCACGCCAGGCCTGGCGGTGATCCTGGTCGGTACCGACCCGGCCTCCCAAGTCTATGTCTCGCACAAGCGCAAGGACTGCGAAGAGGTCGGCTTCATCTCCCAGGCGTTCGACCTGCCCAGCGAGACCACGCAGCAAGCCCTGACCGACCTGATCGATCGCCTCAACGATGACCCGGCCGTCGACGGCATCCTGCTGCAGTTGCCGCTGCCCGAGCACCTGGACGCCTCCCTGCTGCTCGAGCGCATCCGCCCGGACAAGGACGTGGACGGTTTCCACCCCTACAACATCGGCCGCCTGGCCCAGCGCATCCCGCTGCTGCGCCCGTGCACGCCGAAGGGCATCATGACCCTACTGCACAGCACCGGCCAGGACCTGTACGGCATGAACGCAGTGATCGTCGGCGCTTCCAACATCGTCGGTCGGCCGATGGCCATGGAGCTGCTGCTGGCCGGCTGCACCGTCACCGTCTGCCACCGCTTCACCAAGGACCTGGCCGGCCACGTCGGCCGCGCCGACCTGGTGGTGGTCGCCGCCGGCAAGCCGGGCCTGGTCAAGGGTGAGTGGGTCAAGGAAGGCGCCATCGTCATCGACGTCGGCATCAACCGCCAGGACGACGGCAAGCTGGTCGGCGACGTGGTCTACGAGACCGCCCTGCCCCGCGCCGGCTGGATCACCCCGGTGCCGGGCGGCGTGGGCCCGATGACCCGCGCCTGCCTGCTGGAGAACACCCTGTATGCGGCTGAAGAGCTGCACAAGTAAGGTTGTTCCGGCAATGACGCAACGGCGCCTCTCGAGGCGCCGTTTTCATTTGCGCACTTCATCCTCGTGGGAGCGGGCTTGCCCGCGATAGCGTCGCCAGCCCCATCGCGGGGCAAGCCCGCTCCCACGAGGGTGAAGGCCTTTTCTGTGACATCAGCCGATTCGGCTGGTAACCCATCCATTTCAGCTGGACCGGCTGCCCAGCTCTCACGCTTCAACCAGGATTGCCTCGCGATCCCTCTGACAATGGTCACACAGCCCACCCGTGGATGCGTGCCCAATGCAAACAACAAATACCGTCCTCATGATTCGCCCGGCGCGGTTCGCCTTCAACCCCGACACCGCCGCCAACAACCGCTTCCAGCAGGCGCCGCCGGACCCGCAGGCCGCCAGCGAGAAGGCCCTGGAAGAATTCGACGGCTACGTCGACACCCTGCGCCAGCACGGCGTCGATGTGCTGGTGGTACAGGACACCCCTGAACCCCATACACCCGACTCGATCTTCCCCAACAACTGGTGGAGCAGCCACGCCGACGGCAGCCTGGTGCTGTACCCGATGGAGGGCGAAAACCGCCGCCTTGAGCGCAGCAAGGGCGTGCTGGCCGTGCTGCAGGAGCGCTTCGCCATCCAGCGCACCATCGACCTGAGCCCGCTGGAACAGCAGAATCTGTTCCTCGAAGGCACCGGCAGCATGGTCCTGGACCGCGAACACCGCATCAGCTACGCCTGCCACTCCGGGCGCACCCATGAACACGCCCTGCGCCAGTTCGCCGAGCGCCTGGACTACCGCCTGTGCCTGTTCCACGCCGTCGACCGCCGCCAGGCGCCGATCTACCACAGCAACGTGATGATGAACGTCGGCCGCCAGCTCGCCGTGGCCTGCCTCGACGCCCTGCCCCGCCACGATGAACGCCGCACCCTGGAGCATTCACTGCGCGATACCGGCAAGCAGGTGCTGGCGCTGAACTTCGACCAGCTGGAGAACTTCGCCGGCAACATGCTCGAAGTCCACGACCGTGACGGCCGCTCCCTGCTGGTCATGTCGCGCAGCGCCTGGAATGCGCTCGACGCCGACCAGCGCCGCCAGGTCGAGCGGCACAGCCACCCACTGGTGGTGAACATCGACCATATCGAACGCATCGGTGGCGGCAGCGCGCGCTGCATGCTCGCCGAAGTCCACCTGCCCTCGCGCCACTGATTCGACAAGGAGAATCATCATGACCCGCTACATCGACGTGCACGACCTCGCCCACCTGGTCAACCGCAAGGGCCTGCCCACCTGCCTGGCCGAGATGGCCGAGTACATCCGCCAGGACTACCTGCGCTGGCACGACTTCGAAAAATGCCCGCGCCTTGCCAACCACTCGGCAGACGGGGTGATCGAGCTGATGCCGGTGTCCGACGCCAACCTGTACGCCTTCAAGTACGTCAACGGCCACCCGAAGAACACCCACAATGGGCTGCTCACCGTGATGGCCTTCGGCGCCCTGGGCGATGTCGACACCGGCGCGCCGGTGCTGCTCAGCGAGATGACCCTGACCACCGCCATCCGCACCGCCGCCACCTCGGCCCTGGCCGCCCGCTACCTGGCACGCCCGGACAGCAAACGCATGGCGCTGATCGGCAACGGCTCGCAGAGCGAGTTCCAGGCCATCGCCTTCCATACCTTGCTCGGCATCGAGGAGATCCGCCTGTTCGATATCGACCGCAAAGCCTCGGAGAAACTGGTGGCCAACCTGGCCGGTTTCCCGCTGCTTAAGCTGATGATTGCCGGCAGCGTGGCCGAGGCGGTGCGCGGTGCCGACATAGTCACCACGGTCACCGCCGACAAGGCCTACGCCACCATCCTCACCCCAGAGATGATCGAGCCAGGCATGCACCTCAATGCCGTGGGCGGCGACTGCCCGGGCAAGACCGAGCTGCACCGCGACATCGTCGAGCGGGCGCGGGTGATCGTCGAGTACGAACCGCAGAGCCGGATCGAGGGCGAGATCCAGCAGATGCCGATGGACTCGCCGACCACCGAGTTCTGGCAGGTGGTCGAGGGGATCGCCGCCGGGCGCGAGAACACCGCGCAGGTGACGCTGTTCGACTCGGTCGGCTTCGCCCTGGAGGACTACTCGGCGCTGCGCTATGTGCTGGACGCGGCCAGGGCGCTGGACATCGGGCGCGATATCGCGCTGGTGCCGGAGCTGGAGAATCCGAAGGACCTGTTTGCCCTGCTGCAGCCGAAAGCGGCGCAACGCAAGGCCAGCGCCGCCTGACCGCCCCCCTGTAGGAGCGGCCTTGTGCCGCTCCTACAGGGGACCGCGTACACCGTGACCGACAAGCATGACGGTCGCTCGACCTGACAGAAACCGCTGTCGCACTTCCATAAATCTTTGTCGGAACAGCCGATTCGGCTGCAAAAAGAAACTTTACAGCCGAATCCGGCAGCCCACGCGCAGGCAAACGACACAAAAAACCTGTCTATCTCGCGCATTCTGAGCCCGACCCATGAGTCACCGACGGACCTACACGCGCTAATCGCCCTACTACCAATAACAACACCCAGGGACCCAAGACCATGCCCTCCATGCGAAAACGCCTCGGCGTGCTGCTGTTCTCGTTGTGCGCCACCACCCTCACCCAGGCCAAGGAGTGGACCGAGATCCGCTTCGGCGTCTTCCCCGAATACCCACCGTTCGAATCCGTCGCCGCCGATGGCAGCCTGCAAGGCTTCGACATCGACCTGGGCAATGCCATCTGCGCCAAGCTGCAGGTCAAGTGCACCTGGGTGCACAACGAGTTCGACGGCATGATCCCCGCCCTGCGCGCCCGCAAGTTCGACGCCATCATGTCGTCGATGGCCGTTACCCCGGCACGACTGAAGCAGATCGACTTCACCAATCGCCTGTTCCTCAGCCCCACCTCGGTGATCGTGCGCAAGTCGGCCGACTTCGGCGACAGCGCCGAATCGCTCAAGGGCAAACAGGTCGGCGTGCTCCAGGGCTCGCTGCAGGAAGCCTACGCCCGCGCCGTGCTGGCGCCGCTGGGCGCGCAGGTCAAGGCCTACCAGGGCCAGGACCAGAACTACGCCGACCTGCTCAACGGCCGCCTCGACGCCACCGTCACCGACAAGCTCGAAGCCCAGCTGAACTTCCTCTCCAAGCCCGAGGGCGCCGATTTCAGGAGCGGCCCGGCGATCAAGGACCCGACCCTGCCGCTGGACATCGCCATGGGCCTGCGCAAGACCGACCCCGAGCTCAAGGCCCTGCTCGACAAGGGCATCGCCATGATCCACGCCGACGGCACCTACGCCGAGATCCAGAAGAAATACGTCGGCGACCTGGACATCTACAACGAGTGACCCGGCAGGCCGCCCGCCTCCCTGTGGGAGCGGGCTGGCCCCGCGATAGCCTCCCCGCGAGATCCCTCCCATGCACGACTTCCTCACGAGCGGCCTGCAAGGCTTCGGCCCGCTGCTGGCCCAAGGCACCTGGATGACCGTCAAGCTGGCCCTGCTGTCGCTGGCGCTGAGCCTCGCGCTCGGCCTGATCGGCGCCAGCGCCAAGCTGTCGCGATCCCGGCTGCTGCGCCTGCCGGCCACCCTCTACACCACGCTGATCCGCAGCGTCCCGGACCTGGTGCTGATCCTGCTGATCTTCTACAGCATGCAGATCTGGCTCAACGACCTGACCGAGGCGCTGGGCTGGGACTATGTCGAGATCGATCCGTTCGGCGCCGGGGTCATCACCCTGGGCTTCATCTACGGCGCGTACTTCACCGAGAACTTTCGCGGCGCCATCCTCAGCGTGCCAGCTGGCCAGCTGGAGGCCGCCACCGCCTACGGCCTGAGCCGGGCACAGCGGTTTCGGCTGGTGCTGTTCCCGCAACTGATGCGCTTCGCCCTGCCGGGGCTGGGCAACAACTGGCTGGTGCTGCTCAAGTCCACCGCGCTGGTGTCGATCATCGGCCTGGCCGACCTGGTCAAGGCCGCGCAGAACGCCGGCAAGAGCACCAACGACGTGTTGTTCTTCCTGTGCCTGGCGGGCCTGGTGTACCTGGTCATCACCAGCCTGTCCAACCGCCTGCTCAAGCACCTGGAGCGGCGCTACAACATCGGCATCAAGGAGCTGGCGCGATGATCGAACTCCTTCAGGAATACGGCCTGGCCTACCTCTACCACGACGGCAGCGGCCTGTCGGGCCTGGCCATGACCCTCTGGCTGTTCCTGGCCAGCATGGTGCTGGGCTTCGCCCTGTCGCTGCCGCTGGCCCTGGCACGCACCTCGCGCCACGCCTGGCTGCGCCTGCCGGTACAGCTGTACACCTTCGTGTTCCGCGGCACGCCGCTCTATATCCAGCTGCTGATCTGCTACACCGGGCTCTACGGCCTGCAGGTGGTGCGCGAGCATGCCCTGCTCGACCAGTTTTTCCGCAACGCGCTCAACTGCACCCTGCTGGCGTTCGTGCTCAACACCTGCGCCTACACCGTGGAAATCTTCGCCGGGGCCATCCGCAACCTGCCCGCCGGCGAGCTGGAAGCGGCCCAGGCCTACGGCCTGCGCGGCTGGAGGCTCAACCTGTTCCTGGTCCTGCCGGCGGCCCTGCGCCGTTCGCTGCCGGCCTACAGCAACGAGTTGATCCTGATGCTGCATGCCACCTCGCTGGCCTTCACCGCCACCGTCGCCGACATCCTCAAGGTGGCCCGCGACGCCAACGCCGCGACCTTCCTGACCTTCCAGGCCTTCGGCGTGGCCGCCCTGCTGTACATGCTGCTGTCCTTCGCCCTGGTCGGCCTGTTCCGCGTGGCCGAACGTCGCTGGATGCGCTTCCTTGACCCTGCCCGAGGCTGAACCCATGACCGCTACCGCACTGCCACTCACCACCTTCGAACAGGCTCCCAAGGCGCGCGCCCATGCCGGCGCCATCAAGCTCAGCGTCGAGGGGCTGCACAAGCACTACGGCGAGCACCAGGTGCTCAAGGGCGTCTCGTTGCAGGCGCGCAAGGGCGACGTGATCAGCCTGATCGGCGCCAGCGGCTCGGGCAAGAGCACCTTCCTGCGCTGCATCAACTTCCTCGAGCAGCCCAACGCCGGCAGCATCACCCTCGACGGCCAGACCCTCGACCTGAGCAAGGGCGCCCCGCCAGCGGCCCAGCTGCAGAACCTGCGCACGCGCCTGGCCATGGTGTTCCAGCACTTCAACCTGTGGAGCCACCTGACGGTGCTGGAGAACATCTGCCTGGCGCCGCGCAAGGTGCTGGGCATCAGCGCCGGCGAAGCCGAGGCGCGGGCACGCAAGTACCTGGACAAGGTCGGCCTGCCGGCCCGTGCCGCCGACCAGTACCCGGCATTTCTCTCCGGTGGCCAGCAACAGCGCGTGGCCATCGCCCGGGCGCTGGCGATGGAGCCGGAAATCATCCTGTTCGACGAGCCCACCTCGGCGCTGGACCCCGAGTTGGTCGGCGAAGTGCTCAAGGTGATACAGACGCTCGCCGAGGAAGGACGTACCATGCTCATGGTCACCCATGAAATGGGGTTCGCCCGCCAGGTGTCGAGCCAGGTGCTGTTCCTGCACCAGGGCCTGGTCGAGGAAAGCGGCAGCGCCGAGATCCTCGACCGGCCACAGAGCGAGCGCCTGCGGCAGTTCCTCTCCAATCGTCTGAAGTGAAGTCACGCCGCATATGGATACCAAGGCCATCACCCCCGCCGCCGCACCGCTGGATCGCATCGACGAAGCGATCATCGACGTGCTGCGACACCAAGGAAGGATCACTTACGAGAAGCTCTCCACCCTCGTGCACCTGACCCCCAGGCCCTGCCTGGAACGGGTGCGCAAGCTGGAGCGGCGCGGGGTAATCCGCGGTTACGGGGCCATCATCGACCTGCAGCAGGTCTCCCCCGGGTTGTCGTTGCTGGTGCTGGTGGCGTTGTCCAACCAGAGCGGGCGCTCGGCGCAACGGGCCTTCGAGGCCACCGTGCGCGCCTGCCCGCAGGTCTACGAGTGCCAGCTGATCAGCGGGCACTTCGACTACAGCCTGCGCATGCGCTGCCGCGACATGGAGCACTATCGGGTGCTGACCGAGACCTGGATGAACAACGACGAGCTGCATATCGACAAGCTGGTGGCGCATCCGGAGCTGGCGGCGGTGAAGAGCACGGCGCCGCAGGCGTGAACAGGCACTACCCCTGCAGGAATGGGTTTGTCCGTTCCTGCTGGGGCAAGCTCAGCACCACTGCTGCGGCTGCCGGTAGTCCGCCACCCACTGCGCCACCGCCTCCACCGGCATCGGCCGGGCGATGCCGTACCCCTGGGCCAGCTCGCAGCCCAACCCCATCAGCACCCGACCGTGCTCGACAGTCTCCACCCCCTCGGCGATCACTTCACGCCCGAACGCCCGCGCCAGTCCAATCACCGCGCCGGTCAGGGCCAGGTCGTCATGATCATGAAGGATGTCGCGCACGAAGGACTTGTCGATCTTGATGGTCTGCGCCGGCAGGCGCTTGAGGTAGCTCAACGAGGAATAGCCGGTACCGAAGTCGTCCAGGGAAAAACGCACACCCAGGGCTCGGCAGGCATCGAGGCAACGGCCAACCCGCGGCAGGTTGTCGATCGCCACCGACTCGACGATTTCCAGGTCCAGACGCCCCGGCGACACCCCGGGATGACGCGCCAACAGGTGCGCAAGGCGCTGGGCGAAGTCGCCGCGTTGCAGCTGGCGGGCGGCGATGTTGACGCTCAGTGACCAGTCACGCCCGGACAGCTGCCACTGCTGCAACTGGGTCAAGGCCTGGTCGATGACCCACTCGCCCAGCTCGACGATCAGGTCGGTCTGCTCCACGAAGGGCAAGAACTCCCCCGGCGGCACCGGCCCCTTGGACGGATGCATCCAGCGCAGCAACGCCTCGAAACCAATCACCTGGCCGCTGCGCATGTTCACCTTGGGCTGGTAGTACAGGCACAGTTCGCCCTGGCGCAGGGCCTGGCGCACCCGCGCCACGGTCTGGTGGGTGGCTTTGAGCTCAAGCTCCTGGGACACGTCGAACAGGTGGTAGCGGTTGCGCCCGCGCTGCTTGGCCACGTACATGGCTTGGTCGGCGTGGCGCACCAGAGTATCGGCGTCCTCGTCATCCTGCGGGAACAGGGTCACGCCGATGCTCGCGCTCAGGCTCAGCGGGTGATCGCGCACCACATAGGGCGCGGCCAGCGCCTGGAGAATGCGCTGCAACGCCGCATGCAACTGCTGCGGGCCTTCGATATGGCGCAGGATCAGCACGAACTCGTCGCCCGACAGCCGCGCGACCGCATCGCCGCCGCGCAGGATGTTCTGCAGGCGCTGAGCGACTTCCACCAACAGCAGGTCGCCGGTGGCATGGCCGTAGCCGTCGTTGACCGCCTTGAAGCCATCGAGGTCGAGCATGCACACCGCCAACGGAATACTCTCCCGCCGGGAGAACGCCAAGGCCTGGTTGAGCAGGTCGGACAGGTAGGCACGGTTCGGCAGGCCGGTCAGCACGTCATGTCCCACCCGCCACTGCAAGGTGTGCAGCAACTGGCGCTTCTCGGTGACGTCGAAGCGGATCGACACGTACTTGCGCACCTGGCCGGTGTGCGGGTCGATCAGCGGCACCATGGTGCTGTCCACCCAGTACAGCGAGCCGTCCTTGGCGCGGTTGCAGATCTCGCCCTTCCACACCCGGCCGGCGGCCAGCGCGCGCCACATCTCGAGGAAGAAGGTCGGCTCGTGCAACCCGGAATTGAGGATCCGGTGGTTGGCCCCTAGCAGTTCCTCGCGGCTGTAGCCGGAGATGCTGCAGAACTGCTGGTTGACGTAGGTGATGTGACCGCGCAGGTCGGTTTCGGAAAAGATCGCGGCCGCATCGACGGCCGCGCGGTAGTTATCGTCCATAAGCCTCGCAACCTAGCGGTTGAAGCGCTCCACTAGGGCGCGCAGCCCGGCGCACACTTGCTCCAGTTCAGCGCCGCGCACGGCCGCGGCATTGGCGCGGCGGGCGCTCTGCTGCACCGTGCCGGCCACGCCGTTGATCTGCCGCGAGACATCCTCGGCCACGCTGGACTGCTCCTGCGAGGCCGCGGCCATCTGCTGGCTCATGTCGCTGATGCGCTGCACCGCGTGCTGGATGCCCTGCAGGGCCTCCCGGGTCAGGGCGACCTGGGTCACGCCCTGCTGCGCGCCTTCCAGGCCCTGGCTGGCGATGCTCACGGCCTGCTCGGCACCGCCGCGCAGGCTGTCGATGATCGACTGGATATGCAGGGTAGACTGGCGGGTCTTGTCGGCCAGGGCGCGGACCTCGTCGGCAACCACCGCGAAGCCGCGCCCTTGCTCGCCAGCGCGGGCCGCTTCGATGGCGGCGTTGAGCGCCAGCAGGTTGGTCTGCTCGGCGATGGCGCGGATCATTCCGGCTGCCTCGGCAATGGCTCCGGTCTGACCGGCCAGGTCGTTGACCGCCTGGTTGATCTGCCCGACCGTGCCGGCCAGACTCTGGATCGCCGCCCCGCTGGCGTCGGCCACCTGGCTGCCCTGACCGGCCAGCAGGTGCGCGGTGTGCGCCTGCTCGGCGGTCAGTTGCACGTGGCCGGCGACCTCGCCGATGGAGGCGGCCATCTCGGTCATGGCGGTGGCGGTGAGGTCGGTCTCGGCACGCTGCTCGAGCAGCGCCGACTCGGTACTGCGCGACAACCGCCCGGCATCCTGGGCAGCGCCGGCCATCTGCACGGCGAGGTCGCTCAGGCGGGTGAGCGCGGTCTTCAGGCGTGCCTCCTCGCTGACCAGGATCAGCTCCAGCTGCCCGGCGGCACCGGGCAGGTCGCTGTAGGTCAAGGCCGCGACCGGGTCGCTGAAGGTGTTGTCGGCAACCTGAACGATGCGCCGCAAGTGGCGTCCCATGCGGCTCTGCGCCCACAGGCCGACACCAGCGAACAGCGCCAGGGTCAGACCTTGGGCGGGTAGTTCCGGCAACACCTGACCGGCGCCGATGGCCACGGCCCCCGCCAACAGCGGCAACGCCATGGCCCGAACCAACAAAGCCAGGCGCCGGGTCGGCGACAGCGCCGCCTTGCCTTCACGCAGCCGAGCGTACAGGGCTTCGGCGCGGGCCACCTGCTCGCGGGTGGGACGCACGCGCACCGACTCGTAGCCGACCACCTGGCCATTGTCGAGCATCGGTGTGACGTAGGCGTTGACCCAATAGAAGTTGCCGTTGCGACAGCGGTTCTTGACGATGCCCATCCAGCTGCGGCCAGCCTTGAGGTACTGCCACATCAGCTCGAACACCGCCTCGGGCATGTCCGGGTGACGCACCAGGTTGTGCGGGCTGCCGATCAGCTCGTCCTGGCTGTAGCCGCTGATGGCGGCGAACTCGGCGTTGCAGTAGGTGATCAGGCTGGCCGTGTCGGTCGCCGAAATCAGCCGCTGGTGCTCGGGAAAGCTTTGCTCGACCGGATTGACCGGCAGGTTCTGACGCACGATGAGACTCCGTTCATACACGGTCCGACGCACGGCCTGACAGGAGGCCAGGGGCGCCGGAACCGTTCATCCTGGATCAGTTCCAATGTCCGACAACGCTTGCACACGGGCCGGCAAATGGCCGGATCGCCCTGGACGACGACTTGAATGACTGATCAATCAAAGCGGCGAATTCTACGAATTCCATCACATTTTGCAAATAAAGGTGACGAATCATGGCGTTGCGCCATATCGACATATATCGTTAAGTGCTTGATTCTAAATGGGAATTGAGCGATGACGAGAACAGGTCTAGGTCCAGCCCTGCGCCGCTACCGCAAACTGGCGGGCCTCACTCAGGCGCAACTGGGCGAGCGAACCGGCTTCGACCCCAAGACCATCAGCCGTTTCGAAACCGGTACCTACACCCCCAGCATCGAGTCATTGGTGAGCTTCGCCGAGGCCCTGGGGGTCAAACCGAAAGTGTTCTTCAGCGACCCCGACGACGAAGACGAACAGCGCGCCTACCTCTTCGGCGTGATCCACAACGCCCCTCCCAAGGACCTTGGCAAGCTGATCGCCGCCGTCGATCAGGTGCTTTCCAAGCCCTGAAATCCCCCCGCGCACCACACTAGAGCAGTAGCGTCTTCACTGCACCACAACTGGTCAGACCGGTAAGGCCGAAATCACTTGCAAAGTGAAAAAAATCGGCGTTTTATGGCTCGGCAGTGAACAAACCGGTAAGACCACAATAATTAAGTCCTGCGCTCTTTCGCTCCGTGTGGCTTGGGGGGCAAGGACACCGACCAGAGACTCCTCCCATGCTCAAATGGTGTTCGCGTTCGATCTTTCTCCAGGTTGTGCTCGGCCTTGCCCTCGGCATTGTCTGCGGCCTGAGCTTCCCCGACCTGTCCCTGCAACTCAAACCCCTGGGCGACGGCTTCATCAAGCTGATCAAGATGCTCATCGGCCTGATCGTGTTCTGCGTGGTGGTCAGCGGCATTTCCGGCGCCGGCGACCTGAAGAAGGTCGGACGCATCGGCCTGAAGTCGGTGATCTACTTCGAAGTGCTGACCACCCTGGCCCTGGTCATCGGTCTGGTGTTCGCCTTCTCCACCGGCATCGGCAGCGGCGCCAACATCCACCTCGACCAGCTGTCCAGCGCCGACGCCGGCGCCCTGGCCGAGCGCGGCGCGCACATCCACAACACCACCACCTTCCTCATGGACCTGATCCCCACCTCGGTGGTGGGCGCCTTCGCCGACAACAACATCCTCCAGGTGCTGCTGTTCTCGGTGCTGTTCGGCAGCGCGCTGAACCTGGTGGGTGAGTCGGCCTCGGGCATTTCGCGGTTGATCAACGAGCTCAGCCACGTGATCTTCCGCATCATGGGCATGATCGTGCGCCTGGCCCCGATCGGCGTGTTCGGCGCCATCGCCTTCACCACCAGCAAGTACGGCCTGAGCTCGCTGCAGCACCTGGGCGGCCTGGTGGCGCTGTTCTACCTGACCTGCGCCGGCTTCGTGCTGATCATCCTCGGCACGGTGATGCGCCTGTCGGGCCTGAGGCTGCTGCCGCTCATCAAGTACCTGCGCGAGGAGCTGTCCATCGTCCTCGGCACCGCCTCTTCCGACGCCGTGCTGCCCCAGGTGATGCGCAAGCTCGAACACCTCGGCATCGGCAGCTCCACCGTCGGCCTGGTGATCCCCACCGGCTACTCGTTCAACCTCGATGGCTTCTCCATCTACCTGACCCTGGCCATCGTGTTCATCGCCAACGCCACCGGCACGCCGCTGGCGATGACCGACCTGCTGACCATTCTTCTGGTCTCGCTGGTGACTTCCAAGGGTGCCCACGGCATCCCAGGCTCGGCCCTGGTGATCCTTGCCGCCACCCTGACCGCGGTGCCGGCGATCCCGGTGGTGGGCCTGGTGCTGGTGCTGGCCGTGGACTGGTTCATGGGCATCGGCCGGGCGCTGACCAACCTGATCGGCAACTGCGTCGCCACCGTGGCCATCGCCCGCTGGGAGAAGGACATCGACCTGGAGCGCGCCCATAACGTGCTGGCCAACAAGCCTGGCTTCGCCCCGATCACCCGCAAGCAGGGCCAACCCCATCAACAGGAATTCTAAGCCCAAGGCCGCCGGCGCCCAGCGCCGGCCGGCCAAGCGCAAAGATGCCGCGTCAACCAAGGAGCGAACCGTGATCAGCTCTTCGACCGTAGTCAATTCAGTGGTGGAGAAACTCCGCCTGGCCCTGGCCCGCGGCCAGTGGCGCAGCGGCGACATGCTGCCCGGCCAGCGCGAGCTGGCCGAACAACTGGGGATCAGCCGGCCAAGCCTGCGCGAGGCGGTGATCGTCCTGGAAACCCTGGGCCTGGTACGCTCGATGCCCGGCAAAGGCGTGCTGGTGCTGGATGCCGAAGCCGCCCAGGCGCAGGAAGCGGATACCATCGCCGAGGCCAGCCTGGCCGACGTGCTCGAGCTGCGCTACACCCTCGAGCCCTTCATCGCCGGGCTGGTGGCGCAATCGGCCGGCAGCCAGGACATCGGTCAGCTGCGCCTGACCCTGATGGACATGCGCGAAGCCCTCGAGGCCGGTGACAGCGAGGCCGGTATCAACGCCTATATCACCTTCCACGAGGCGTTGTTCGCCCTGACCACCAACCCGATCTTCCAGAGCGTGGTGCAGCAGACCGGCAATGCCCTCAAGCAGAGCGCCGCCATGCTGCGCAACTCGCCCGAACACCTGGCCGCGCGCCTGAGCGAAAACGAGGCCGTGGTGCGCGCCATCCGCGAGCGCAACAGCGCCAAGGCCAGCCAGCAGATGCGTCAGCATATCCTTGCCGAAGGCCAGCGCATGGGCATCGCCCTGAACATCCCGGACGACCAACCAGGCACCTGAACAAAGAAGGAGAGCGACCATGACCGCCTGCGCCCAAGCCGCCCCCCGCCTGCCTGCCCTGCTCGGTGCCGGCGAGACCCGCCTGTCGGCGGAACAGATCTACCCCCGGCTGTTCGACGCCATCCTCGAACAGCGCCTGCCGCCCGGCAGCGCCCTGCCCGAGCAGGCGCTGGGCAATGCCTTCGGCGTCAGCCGCACAGTGATCCGCCGGGTGCTCGGGCGCCTGTCCGACCAGCAGGTGGTGGTGCAGCGCCCCAGCCATACCGCGCACCTGGCCGCACCCGACCCCGAGCAGGCGCGCCAGGTGCTCAGCGCCCGGCGCCTGGCCGAGACCACCCTGATCGGCCTGGCCACCCAGCGCGCCCGGCCGGCACAGATCCGTCAGTTGCGCCAGCTGGTCGAGCGCGAGCGCCAGCACCATGAGCGCGGCGAACGCTGCACGGCGATCCGCCTGGGCGGCGAGTTCCACATGAAACTGGCGCAGATGGCCGCCAACGCGCCACTGGCGCGCTTTCTCAATGGCCTGGTGCCGATGACCTCGCTGATCATCGCCCGCTATGAATCACCCTGCTGCGAGCACTGCGCGTGGCAGGAGCACGCGGCGATCATCGATGCGGTGGAAAGCGGCGACGGCAAGGCTGCGCTGAGCCTGATGCACGAGCACCTGGACCGCCTGGAGGACAAGCTGGAACTGGACGGACCCAAGGGAAGCCGTGCCGGATGATCAGGCGGCGGGATCCGGGCGAGACTCCAGGGCATCCCGACATCCCGTCGGGCTTGTCCAGCCGAAGGCGCCATGAACACAACTGCAACGCTTACCCAATCAGTCAGCCATTCACCCGATCGCATTCCCACGGCCCCGCCGGAGGCAGCGCCCGCGCCAAGACCAAGCCCAGCGGGCGGTGAACTCAGCGCGGCAATGTCACTGGACACGCTGGCCAGTGACGAGTCGTATGTACTGTTCGACGAACACGGGCGAGTCCTGTGCGCCCAGCAGCAAGGTTCATGGGGCTGGGCCTACCTGGGCGACTTCGACACCTACAACTCGGACGTGCTCTACATCGCCGTATCGGCCTCAGGCCATGGGCGCCTTGCCGCACTGGATGTCTCGGCGAACGATCGCCCCTGGCGCCTTTACGCCAATGGCCCCATCGGCAGGGACCCTTGGCTGTTCGCCTCCGGCCAGAACTGGCCAGGCTATCCGCGCATCAACCTGTGCCCCGTCAGCAACGGCAACGACGCCCAGCAGTTCACCCTGCAGGTCGAAATCGACGGTGAGCGCAAAGCCTTCAAGGCCGGCAGCAGCACCTGGGACTGGCTGTACCTGGCAAGCCCCGGAAAGGAAGACACGCGCTTCACCCTGCATCGTTACCATATCACCGGCCAACGCCTGTTCGACCTCATCAAGACGACCTGGCCGACCGTTGCCGCCGACGCGCTTTGTGAAGCCGACAGCGCCTACCAGGCCATCTCGTCACACCATGCCAGGCAAATCTGGCAGGACACGGGCCTTGGCCGTTGCCGCTGGCGCAGCGAAAGCTTCGACTGCGATGACTTTGCCTTCGTCTATAAAGGCCAGGCCTCGCTCGACGCCTACCACGGCAATGCAACCTACCCCTACGCCGTAGGCTGGATCGCAGGGACGTGTGGGGACGAAGCACACGCGGTGAACCTGTTCCTGGACCTGGATGGCCATCTCAAGACCCTCGAGCCACAAACCGGCGAGATCATGCTGGCGCAAGACTGGTCCTATGCGCCGTATCAAGTACTGATCTGAGACCTGTCACTTTCCACCTGCTGCATCGACCAAGCTGAACGCCACCGAGTCGACGCCAGGCAGGATCAACACTTCGTCCCCCAACGACCATTCCGCCACCCGCGCCGCCAGGGCGGCGGGCACACCCGGCGAGTCACCTGGGCCGGCCGGCACGTCGTAGGTGGCGTGGGCGTCGTGCGCCAGCAACACCTCGAAACCCCGTTGCAGCGCGGCGCGGGCGGTGGCGGCCAGGCACATTTCGGAGAGCAGGCCGCACAGGGCCAGGCACTGGACGCCCAGCTCATCCAGCAAGGCCTGCAGCCCGGTCTCGACAAAGCCGTCGTCCTCGGACTTGAACAGCACGTGCTCGCCCCGGCCCGCCGGGAAGTACAACTGCCAGCCGGCTGTGTGCGGGGCGTCCGGGGTGTCGGGGGCGCCGTCGTTCTGCAGGAAAATCACCGGCACGCCAGCCTGCCGCGCACGTGCCAGCAAGCGGGCGATGCTCGCCTGCAGGGCGAGGTGATCGGGTACGGCGTCGGCCCCTTCCATGAACGCGCATTGCACGTCCACCAGCAACAGGGCCTCGGCCCGGGGGATCGGTTCAGCGGGCATGCGACGCTCCAGGGTGAGAGATGAAAGGCCGAGCATAGCGCAGCCCCAAGGCGCGCCGTACCATGAGCGCCGATTCATCAGAGTGCCTTGGAGGCCAACATGAAACACGCTATCGCGCCGGTGGGCGCGGAACATTTCGATCGGCTGGCCGATCTGTGGGAAGCCTCGGTGCGGGCGACCCATGACTTTCTTCCCGATGGCTATATCGAGCGTCTGCGGCCGCTGGTGCGCGAGCAGTACCTGGGGTTTGTCGAACTGCGTGCCTGGCGGGACAGCGACGGCCATATCCAGGGGTTTGCCGGGGTGCATGACGGCAAGCTGGAAATGCTCTTCATCGACCCCGCCTGCCGCGGCCAGGGCATCGGCAAGACACTGCTGGCCGCTGTGGTCGAGGAACTGGGCGTGCGTGAGGTGGACGTCAATGAACAGAACCCGCAAGCAGTGGGGTTCTACCTGAAACAGGGGTTCGTTCAGGTGGGCCGTTCCGAGGTGGATGGCCAAGGCGATCCGTATCCATTGCTGCACTTGAAGCTGGAGGGGTGAGCATGTCATTCACGCCTGCAAAGGGGGCCGCTTTGCGGCCCATCGCGGGGCAAGCCCGCTCCCACAGGTACTGCGTGGTGGTCTCTGTGGGAGCGGGCTTGCCCCGCGATGAGGCTGCCAAGACAAACCTATACTTCGGATAACCACCCAGCCTCTCGCCAAGGGGGCAATCCGCGTGAAATCAATCCTCGTGATGTTTGCGCTCTGCCTTCTGCTGGCCCTCGCCGGCTGCGCCGGCAAACGCCCCCCGGCCCCGCCGCCACCGCAGAACCTGCCCCCCGCCGTCTGGCAACGCATCGACCAGGACATCATCGAGGCCTCGGTCGCTGCCGCAGGCTCGGCCAACGACTATGCCCGACGCTCCATGCGCGTGTGGAAGGAGCAGGTGCAGCAACGCACCGAGAACGACTTCATCCCCTGGTTCACCGGCTACTGGACCCAACAATGGCTCACGCTCAAGGTGGCCTGGTACACGATGAACAGCGGCAACGGCAACGAGCCGCCGGAAAAGCGCCTGGGCTTGTATCTGCAGGCGCAATACCGCGAACGGGTGATCGACCCGGTGGCCGAGCAGATCAACCCCGAGGGCATCCGCGACCGTGCCAGCGAGCTGTACCTGCAACTGCTTGGCCAGCAACTGCCGGCGATCATCCAGCGTTACAACGCGCCGCCCGAGCAGTTCAGCCGGCGCCTGAACCGCATCCCGATCATCGCCCTGGGGCCGCCGGACGCACGCAACGCCTCGCTCTACCAGTTGCTGCGGGCCAAGTCGCTGGACCAGCAACCGGCCTGGCAGTCGCTGCGCCAGCACCTGCACCAGCAGGCCGCGAAGGGCCCTGGGCAGACCGAGGCGGGGCTGTCGTCGGTGGCCACCCAGGCCAGCGAGAAACTCGGCGCCACCCTGGCCCCGCGCGGCGCCGCCAGCGCGATCGCGGCGGCGGTGGGCAAGGCGGCGGGGGCGTTGATCTCGGTGGCGGCAACCGGCTACGGCATCATCACCCATGACCGCGAGCAGCCGCAGATGGTCGAGCAGTTGCGGGTGATCCTCAATGTGGCGCTGAACCAGGAATGGCAGGAGCTGATGGAGAACCGCCAGAGCGGGGCCATGGCCGGGGTGTACTACCTGTCGGGGCAGGTGGAGGACAGTTTACTGGGTTATCGAGCGCCCTGATCCGAAGCCAACACGCTCCTACAGAAAGCTCAGGCTGGCGCCATTGCCGAGGTCGGCAGCCCAAAGATCCGGTCGAACGCCCAGTTGTAGACGAACGTGTAGCACGGCACCAGGATGATGAACGCCAGGTCCACCAACAGTGCTTCCAGCAGGGTCATGTCCAGCCACCAGGCGATCAGCGGGATCAGGTACACCACCAGGGTCAGCTGGAAGCCGAAGGCATGCGCCACCCGCCGGCCCAGGCTGCGGCCGCGCTTGGCCTGGCGGCTCTCCCAACGCTCGAACAAGGTGTTGTAGATGAGGTTCCAGACCATGGCAATGGTGGTGATCATCACTGCCAGGGGGCCGGTGTGCGAGGCCTGGGTGTCGGACAGGTAGGCCAGGCCCAGGGTCGACATGCACAGGCCGATCAGTTCATAGAAAGTCACGTAGACCAGTTTGCGTTTGAGTCCTTGCACGGGATTACCTTGCTGCGGGGATGACGAAGGCGCGCAGGATGCATCAACACACTTGACAGAAAAAGTCGGCAGCTTTCAGATTTACTGAAAGGAGACTGCCATGAACTTTTCCAGCGACACCATCCTGCTGTTTCTCGCCGTGCTCGACCGCGGCTCGTTTTCCGCCGCCGCTCGGGCACTCGGGCGGGTGCCCTCGGCGGTGAGCATGGCCATCGGCAACCTCGAAGCGGAACTCGGCTACCCGTTGTTCGAGCGCGGCTCGCGCGAGGCGCGCCCGACTGCCCAGGCCCAGGCCCTGGAACCCCATGCCCGGCTGATCGCCGAACAGCTCGGGCTGCTGGAAGTGCACGCGCTGGAGCTGTCGCGCGGGCTGGAAAGCAGCCTGGCCATCGCCGTGGTCCCGGACATCGACCAGCGCCCGTTGCTCGACGCCATTACCCGCCTTGGCCAGCGCTACCCGCTGCTGGACATCGAACTGCTCGCCGCGCCCCAGGAGGAGGCCCTGCAGTTGCTCGACAGCGGTCGCGCCGGCCTGTGCCTGGCCTTCGCCGGGTTGCAGGTGGACCCGCGGCGCAGCTTCCAGCACATTGCCATGGAATCGCTGGTGGCCACGCTGTCGCCGCAGCACCCCGCCCTGCGCGAAGGGCGCATCCGTCACCTTGAAGACCTGGTCAACCTGCGCCAGATCCTGGTACGCGGCCGCGACCTGCCGCTGTCCGACCCACGCTCGCTGATCGGCACCTCGCACTGGCGCACCGACAGCCTGGACCTCGCCATGCAGATGGTCGAGGCCGGCCTGGGCTGGGGCGATTTGCCCCTGTCGCGGGTTGCGCCGCTGATTGACGCCGGGCGCCTGGTGCGCCTGGAATTCCACAACACCCGCAACGAACTGCAGTTGCCGGTGAATGCCTTCTGGCTCAAGCAGCAACCCCTCGGTCAGGCGGCCAGGACGCTGGTTGGCTTGCTGGCATCGAAACAACTTGTCACCCACTGAAGGCGATTCGGCCAAGCACTGCGACATTTAGTCTTTCAACATTTTTCAGATTCGGCCGATAGCGTTGCAACAGGCTCCGCCATTCGTGCCACAAGCACGCGGCGCCCTCCTTTCACTGGCTCAAGGTCTCGAAACATGAACCTGAAATTCCGCCACAAGATCCTGCTCAGTGCCTGCGCCGTCGTTGTACTGGCCTTTGCGCTGTTCACCCTCTACAACGACTACCTGCAACGCAACACCATCCGCCAGAACATCGAGTCGTCGGTGCGCCAGGCCGGCGCGCAGACCGCCAGCAGCGTGCAGAACTGGATGAGCGGACGCATCCTGGTGCTGGAGAACCTGGCCCAGGACATCGCCCAGCAAGGCGCCGGCAGCAACGTGCCGGGCCTGGTCGACCAGCCGTCGTACACCAGCAACTTCCAGTTCACCTATTTCGGCCAGAACACCGGCCTGTTCACCCAGCGCCCCGACGCCAAGATGCCCGATGGCTACGACCCGCGCCAGCGCCCCTGGTACACCCAGGCCGTAGCCGCCAACCAGACCATGCTGACCCCGCCCTACATGGCGGCGGTAGGTGGCCTGGTGGTGACCATCGCCATGCCGGTCAAGGCCAAGGGTAGCGGCGAGCTGATCGGTGTGGTCGGCGGTGACCTGAGCCTGAACACCCTGGTCGACATCATCAACGCCGTCGACTTCGGCGGCATCGGCCACGCCTTCCTGGTCGACCGCAATGGCCAGGTGATCGTCAGCCCGGACAAGGACCGGGTGATGAAGAACCTCAAGGACATCTACCCGGGCTCGCCGCTGCGTGTGGAAACCGGCATCCAGGAAGTGAGCCTCGATGGCAAGGAGCGCATCATCTCCTTCGCCCCGGTCGACGGCCTGCCGTCGGCGCAGTGGTACATCGGCCTGTCGATCGACAAAGAAAAGGCCTACGCCCCGCTGAGCCAGTTCCGCACCTCGGCCATCATCGCCATGCTCATTGCCGTGGCCGTCATCGCCGGCCTGCTGGGCCTGCTGATCCCGGTACTGATGAGCCCGCTGACCACCATGGGCCGCGCCATGCAGGACATCGCCGAAGGCGAAGGCGACCTGACCCGCCGCCTGGTCGTGCAGCAGAAGGACGAGTTCGGCGAACTGGCCACCTCGTTCAACCGCTTCGTCGAGCGTATCCACGCCTCGATCAGCGAAGTGTCGTCGGCCACCCGCCTGGTGCATGACCTGTCGGAAAAAGTCGTGGGCGCCTCCAACGCGTCCCTTTCCGGCTCCGAAGAGCAGAGCATGCGCACCAACAGTGTCGCCGCCGCCATCAACGAACTGGGCGCCGCCACCCAGGAGATCGCCCGCAACGCCGCCGACGCCTCGCAACACGCCAGCGGCGCCAGCGAGCAGGCCAACGGTGGCCGCCAGGTGGTCGAAGAGGCCATCAGCGCCATGACCGCCCTGTCCGAGCGCATCAGCGAATCCTGCGAGCAGATCGAGACCCTCAACGCCAGCACCGACGAGATCGGCAAGATCCTCGACGTGATCAAGGGCATCTCCCAGCAGACCAACCTGCTGGCGCTCAACGCCGCCATCGAGGCCGCCCGTGCCGGTGAGGCCGGCCGTGGCTTCGCCGTGGTCGCCGACGAAGTGCGCAACCTGGCCCACCGCACCCAGGAGTCGGCCGAAGAGATCCACCGCATGATCACCAGCCTGCAGGTCGGCTCGCGCGAGGCGGTGCACACCATGAACACCAGCCAGGTCTCCAGCGAAGAGACCGTGCAGGTGGCCAACGAGGCCGGCGAGCGCCTGGCCAGCGTCACCCAGCGCATCGGCGAGATCGACGGCATGAACCAGTCGGTGGCCACCGCCACCGAAGAGCAGACCGCCGTGGTCGAGAGCCTGAACCTGGATATCACCCAGATCAACGCGCTGAACCAGCAAGGGGTGGAGAACCTCAACGAAACCCTGCGCCACTGCGACGCCCTGAGCCAGCAGGCCGGGCGCCTGAAGCAACTGGTGGGCAGCTTCCGCATCTGACCTGCCGCCCGCTCCCGCACGCATTGCGGGGGCGGGCTTGCCTCAGGCCACCGCCACCTTAGCCCCCCTACCCCGCCGCAACCACCCCACCAGCACCGCCGCCATCAGCACGAATCCCAGGTAGCCGAACAGCGGATACACCTGCCCGACCAGGCTGATGAACCCCACCAGGCTGCAGACGAACCCTACCCCACCGGCCGCCACCGCTCCCCAGCGGAACTTCACCGTGCCCGCCGGCAACAGCCGCGACAGGAACGAGAACAGCGTCCCCACCGCCGTGTTGACGATCATCCCGAAGATGATCAGGCACATCACCAGCCCCAGCAGCGGCGACACCTCGCCGGCGATCGACAGCATCGGCATCGGCAGCACGGCCACGCTGTCCAGGCGCGACAGCAGCCCCGCGCTCATCACCAGCATCAACCCGCCAAGCACCGCGCCACCCAGCAGGCCGCCGACCACGGCGACCCACCCGTTGCGCGCCGAGCCGCCGAGGATCGCCAGGATCGGCGCCCCTGCAACGATGTTGTAGGAGACATACAGGAACGCCCCGAGCAACCAGTGATGGGTGCCCGCCTCCTGCTGGCTGGCCACCTGGTCGAGCGCCGCGAAACTCAGGCTGCGGGTGCACACCGCATACAACGCGATGGCCGAGGCTACCAGGATCAGCAACGGAGTGATCGCGCCGATGGCCACCATCACCTTCTGCACATCCAGGCAGACGATGGCCACCACCAGCACGGTGACCAGCACACTGCCGGCCAGCGCCGGAATGCCGAACTGCTGTTCGAGCAGCGCGCCGCCACCGGCGAGCATCACCACGGTCACACCGAACATGAAGAAGGTGATCAGCCAGTCGACCAGCACGCCCAGGTGGCGACCGCAGATGGCCTGGATCACCTCCTTGTGCGAGGTGGCCTTCAGGCGATTGCCCAGCCCCGCCAGGGCCATGCCGAGGAACGTGAACAACGCGGCGCTGACCAACGCGCCGACCAGGCCCCAGACGCCGAAATCGACGAAGAACAACAGCAGTTCCCGCCCGGACGCAAAGCCCGCCCCCACGATCACGCCGACGAATGCGCCGGCGATCTTCAGCTGCTCTTGCATGTGCACCTCTGGTTCTTATTGTTGTATCTCTTTGAGGGCCCTATCGCCGGCAAGCCGGCTCCCACAGGGCATCGCATAACCTTGTGGGAGCCGGCTTGCCGGCGATGGGCCGCAGCGCGGCCCCGACTTCGATCAATCCTGACCGACGTAGGCCTGCACCTCGATCTCCACATCCACCCCCAGCGCCAGTGCCGAGGCCACCGTCGAACGCACCGGCAGCGCCGCGCCGAAGAACTCCTTGTAGACCTCGTTGAAACCGGCGAAATGGCTCATGTCCGACAACCACACGGTGCATTTCACCACCTGGTCGAAGCGCGCACCGCACACCGCCAGGCTCTCGGCGATACGCTCACAGGCCGCTCGGGTCTGTGCCTGGATATCGCCACGCACCACCTCGCCGCCCGGGCTCATCGGCACCTGCCCGGACAGGAACAGGAAGCCCCCGGCCTTCACCGCACGGGAGAAGGGAAACGGCAGGCTGCTGGGGAAACGCTGGATTTCATTGCTCATGGGATGCTCCGTTCAGGGTTGAATGAAACGTGCCGGGGACAGCCGTGCTGGCTCGACCCCCTGGCTGACAAGGCTGGCGCACAGCGGCAGGCCCAGTAACAGGTCGGCCGCCAAGCGCGAAGCCCCGGCGGCGGACTGGATACCATAGCCGCCCTGGGCGGCCAGCCAGAAGAACGCGGGGGAAACCGGGTCGAAGCCGATCACCAGGTCGCCATCGGCGACGAACGAACGCAGCCCCGCCCAGCTGTGGCTGGGCCGGCGGATCTCGAGGGTGGTCATCGCCTCGATGTTGTAGATCCCCAGCGCCAGGTCCAGCTCTTCGGGCGCGGCGTCCTGGGGTTCGACCGGGTCGGCGTTGGCGGGCGAGCCCAGCAACTGGCCAGCATCGGGCTTGAAGTAGAAGCTCTCGTCGACGCCAATCACCGCCGGCCAGCGGGCGAAGTCGTGCTGCGCCGGGCCGGGGAAGGTGAACGCGCTGCGCCGGCACGGCTGCAGACCGACCTTGCCGACCCCGCACTGCTCGGCCACCCGATCGGCCCAGGCGCCGGCGGCATTGACCAGCACCCGCGCCCGCAGGCGACTGCCGTCGGCCAGCTCGACATGCCACAGGTCATCCAGATAGTACGCCTGCACCAGCTCGGCATTGCAGCGCAGCTCGCCACCGGCCTGGCGCAGGCCGCGCAGGAAGCCCTGGTGCAGGGCGTGCACATCGAGGTCCATCGCCCCGGTCTCGTGCACGGCGCCGGCCAGCAGCTCGCCGCGCAGGCTCGGCACCAGCTCGAGCGCCGCCGCGCTGTCGAGCAGGCTGACGGCGGTGCCATTGGCCAGGTTCTGGGCGTAGGTGCTTTCCAGCAGGTCGTGCTGCTCATGGCTGGCGACATACAGGCAGCCACGGGGTTCGAGCAGCGGGTGTTCGCAGAAGCCTGCCGGCGGCTGCTCGTAGAACGTCCGGCTGGCGCGGGTCAGGGCCTGGATCTGCGGGGTGCCGTAGGCCTCCATGAACATCGCCGCCGAGCGCCCGGTCGAGTGATAGCCCGGCTGCGCCTCACGCTCGAGCAGCAGCACCTGGCGCTGGCCGGCCAGGCGGTAACCCAAGGAGGCGCCGGCGATGCCGGCACCGATGATCAGAATGTCGTGGACCTGTCCCATGCACGCTCCTGCGGCGCCAATTATCATTTGTGAGAATTCTAATATATGAGAATTTAGGATTGC
The DNA here is from genome assembly GCF_014268865.1 of Pseudomonas sp. BW16M2. Taxonomy (NCBI): domain Bacteria; kingdom Pseudomonadati; phylum Pseudomonadota; class Gammaproteobacteria; order Pseudomonadales; family Pseudomonadaceae; genus Pseudomonas; species Pseudomonas sp. BW16M2. The sequence goes on from NZ_JABWRI010000010.1 coordinate 24,035, forward strand.
GCAAGGCGCCAAGGTAAGATGCCCGACCAAAGCACAGCCCGAGAGCCCCGATGCCCGACGTCCCCTCCACCCGCCCCCCGCTCGACCGCAGTGAAGTCGGCGCGCGTCTGCGCCAGGTGCGCAAGGCCCGGCAGATGACGCTCAAGCAGCTGTCGGCGCTCAGCGGCGTGCCGCTGTCCACGCTGTCGAAAATGGAGTTGGCGCAGGTCTCGGTGAGTTACGAAAAACTGGCCGCCGCCGCCCGCGCCCTGAACCTGGATATCGCTCAATTGTTCCGCGCCAGCGGCCCGGTGGGCGAACCGCAGCCGGCCACCGTGGTGGTCGATTCGTTGGCGACGGTGGCGGGCTATTCCACCGGCACCTACGACTACTACCCGATAGCCGGTGCCTTCCCCGAGCGGCGCATGACCCCGGCCTATGCCCGCATCATCGCCCGTGAACGTGGCCAGTTCGACGATTTTATCCGCCACCCCGGCCAGGAGTTCGCCATGGTCATCAGCGGGCGCGTGCGCATCGAGTTCGAGACCGGCGAGGCGGTCAGCATCGGCCTGCGGGAGACGGCGTATTTCGACAGCCAGGTGGGGCATATCTACCTGTCGGAAAGCGAGGATGGTGGCGATGCGCAGGTGATGGTGGTGATGACTGATCGGTGAAGCGCCTGGAGGCTACTCATCCCCCGGTAGGAGCGGCCTTGCCGAGGCGTCGGACCGGCCGGAAAGGGGCGCGAAGCGGCCCCAGGATTTCAGCGGTTAAGCAACAATCGCCGGGGCCGCTTTGCGGCCCTTTCGCGACACAAGGCCGCTCCTACACAAGGCCAGTGGACTCCCGCAACAGTTATAACCTAATAACGAACAAGTCTATTTGGCTATAAAAAAATCTATATGCTGGCATGCATCCGATCACGGGCAAGCTGGGCGTCGAGTAGCGTATGGATGTAGGTTCTTTCGGTTTCACCATTGCGGGCCTGGTTGTGGGCTTCATCGTCGGCATGACCGGCGTCGGCGGCGGTTCGCTGATGACCCCGATCCTGCTGTGGTTCGGCATCAACCCGGCCACCGCCGTGGGCACCGACCTGCTCTACGCCGCCATCACCAAGGCCAGTGGCGTCTGGGTGCATGGCCGCAACAAGAACATCGACTGGAAGATCACCGGTTGGCTGAGCCTGGGTAGCGTCCCGGCCGCCGCGCTGACCCTGTGGTTCCTCAGCACCCTGCATGCCGACACCTCCGCGCTCAACGCCATCATCAAGCAAGGCCTGGCGGTGGTGCTCATCCTCACCGCCCTGGCAATCCTGTTCAAATCGCGCCTGCAGGCCTTCGCCAGCAAGCATGCCGGCGATCACTACCACCTCAGCGACCGCACCCTGAACATCCTCACCGTGATCACTGGCGTGGTGCTGGGCGTGATGGTCACCCTCACCTCCATCGGCGCTGGTGCGCTGGGCACGGTGGCGCTGTTCCTGCTGTACCCGTTCCTGGTCACCCGCCGCCTGGTCGGCACCGAGATCGCCCACGCCGTGCCACTGACCCTGGTGGCGGGCTTGGGTCATGCCGGCATGGGCAACATGGACTGGTCGCTGTTGGGCTACCTGCTGCTGGGCTCGTTGCCAGGGATCTACCTGGGCAGCCACCTGACCGGGCGCATCTCCGACCGCGTGCTGCGGCCTTGCCTGGCGACCATGCTGTTGCTGATCGGTTACAAGCTGGCGTTCTGAACCGCGCTTCAGGCCATGCACACGCCCTCTGTAGGAGCGGCCTTGTGTCGCGAAAGGGCCGCATAGCGGCCCCGGCAATATCAACTTGATGCGCAGATCTGGGGGCGCTTCGCACCCCTTTCGCGACACAAGGCCGCTCCTACAGGGGACGTGTCAACCAAGGCGCCATAGCACCGGCCAGAACTCCGGTTTCACGTACCCACAGCGATCCAGCCGGGCCACGCGCTCCAGGCGCATGTGCTCACCGTCATAGCGCCATTGCTGGACCAGCCCGCAACCGCGCTCCAACAGGCTTTTATCAGTGACCTGTAATTGGCCACTTTGCGGATCGAACGCAACATGACCACTGAGTTGCGGCGCCAATAGCGGCGACGGGGTCTCGAACGCCATCTCGTGGATCTGGTAAGGCGCAGTGCGGGACACCCGATACAGGTAATTGGCGCAGAACTCGCCACTGCACCCGACATTGAGAATGACCAGGGCGCTGTCAGCGTCAAGCGGGTACACCTCATAGTGGCTGGAGCTGAGGCCTGGCACATCACCCTCGACCTTCGCCTGGCGTTTCACCGCCCTGCCGATCTCATGGGCCTGCTCGTCGTTCATGCCCGGCGCGACGACGAACCGTGGCAACGCCGCCACGGCAGGAGCTTCAGGCACCTCGGCAGCCGGGGCGTCACCCACCCGCACCAGCGCATCGACATGCCCTACCCGCCCCTGAACCGCATCGATGGCCAACAACGCGCCACTGATCCCCTGCAACGACGCCACAAGCTCGCCATCCTCGGTCAACGAACTCAGGCGATTGCCATTGCGTATCTGACGGATCAGCGCCAGAGCCGCATCGCCTTCGAGCTGCAGGTCGAAATCGTACTCACCTTGGATCCGCCGCCATTGAGCCGGCAGTTCCTGGCCATCGAGCAGCACCTGGTCGGCAAACGCCGGCCCAACACGCAGCGTCAGCTCGAGCTTGCCCTGCGGCCCCGCCTCGCGCCGGACGATGGTCTTCAGGCCGCTCATCAGCTCGTCGTCGATCGCCAGCAACGCGGTACAGGCGCGGGTGTTGTCACAGCCGACCGCCCAGTCCTTGACCTGCCGGTACAGCGGTACCGCTTCGAGTGCTGTCTGGGCGCTTTCGGCCTGCGCGGCCAGTGGCGCCACGAGCACCAGCAGCAGTGCCGCACGGTAGTGTTTCATCCATTGCATGGTGTTGCCCCTGACGTCCCTTTCACGTTTTCAGCCTTCGCTGCGCCATAGTACCGGCCAACTGTTAGTGCCCACTTCGGCGCATCGGTCCATCCGCGCCAACCTGACCAGGCGCATGCGCATGCCGTCGTAGCGCCAGCTTTCCTCGACCCCGCAACTGCCGGGATAGTCGTCCTTGGCATAACTGTAGAGTTCGCCCTTTTTGGGGTAGAACTCGATGGCGTCGCGCATTCGGCTGATCAGCACCGGGCTGGACGGTGCCTCGAACTCCAGCGGCCCAAGGGCGTAAGGCGCCTTACGCGACACCTTGTACAACGCGTAGAGGCAATGGAAGTCGTTGCAGTTGTAGCTGAGCAACGCCAGGGCGTGCTGGTCGTCCAGGGCGTGCAGCTCAAGCTTGGGAGCGACATCGTATTCGTTCTTCAACTGGTCTTCGGCGGCCGCCTTGGCCATCACTACCGGATTGATGCCCGCCAGCTCCTGCTCGCTAAGCGGCGTGGCTACCACAAACGCCGGTACCTGGGGCTTGGCCGGGATGGGCAACTGGGCGTCCGCGACGCTGTCGCCGGGGCGCACCAACGCACTGTAGTGACCGACCCGGCCCTGCACCGCATCCATCAGCAGCAAGGCGGCGCTCAGGCCTTGCAGCGAACTCACGCGCTCCCCTGGCCGGGTGTCGTCCACCAGGCGCTGGCCGTTGCGCAATTGCCGCAACACGGCGTAGGCATCGGCACCTTCCAGTTCCAGGGTGGTCTCGACACCACGGGTCATGCGCCAGGGGGCGACCAGCAGCTGGCCGTCGAGCAGAGGCTCGCCCGACCAGTCGGTGCTACCCACCAGGGTCAAATGCAGGTTGCCCCAGGCGCCCGCCTCGCGCTGCACCAGCATGCCCACCCGCATCTTCTCCGGATGATCGGCCAGCACCGCAGTGCAGAAACGCGTGTTGTCGCAGCCCACCACCCAGTCCTTGATCTCCCGGTACACCGGTACCGGCTCTGGCTCCGCCGCGCCGACCAGGCCCGGTAGCAACGCCAGCCCCAGGGCCAGCCAGTTCCTTGTTGTTGCGCGCATCGTGCTGCATTCCTGTAATAGCCGTGAAAGCCCCACTCCAGAGGCGGCGCAATGATTCCACAGATCAAATGCCAGGTGCGGAAAATCGACAGTGGTGGTTGCGCCATGGGATCTGGCAGTATCGGATGCGTCCTGTTCAGAGCCTGCGCCATGTCCGTTACCGTCAGCCCGCTGTTGCTTGCCTTGCGCGAGGGTACCCGCGCCTGCCACGAAGGGCTGGAGGCGCGCCTGCCGTTCTTCAGTGAAGGTTTCGACCGGGTGGCGTATGCGCGTCTACTTGCGGCTTACCATGGCTTCCATGCACCGCTGGACACCTTGCTGGCCGAGTACCAGGGCACCGAACGCAACAAGACACCCGCCTTGTCTCGCGACCTGGGCGCCCTGGCCATCGATGTCGAAGCGCTGCCCTTGTGCCATGCCCTCCCTCGCATCGACGATGAAGCCAGTGCACTCGGTGTGATGTATGTACTGGAAGGCTCCACCCTGGGCGGCCAGGTACTCAAGCGAGCCATGGCTGAACGCCTGGGCATCGACGCCGACAACGGCGGTGCGTTTCTCGACGTCTACGGCCCGCAGACCGGAGCGCGCTGGCGCAGCTTCCTCGATCGACTGGCTGGCGCCGATCCGGAGCCTGCCTCCCAGGCCCGGACGGTAAAGGCAGCGGTCGAGACCTTCACCTGCTTCGAACGATGGCTCGAGGAACGACGCGTGCTGGTCTGCTGATCCCCCGCGCTGGGGCCCTCACCTGCGGCACCTGTTCAACAGCGATGTCACCGTGGGCGTCATGCTGATCGCCGCCCCGCACAAACTACCGCATAGCAGCGCGAAGCCCAGCGCCCGCAACGGGTGCAGGGTATTGAAGAACGCCAGCACCAAAAGCACCAGCAACAACGCCAGCGCGTAGCGGATTGACGCTCTTGGAATGGCCACCATCAGCAGGTTGAAGAGCACGAAGGCGTAGAACACCATCATCGTCGCCAAGCCGGCGCTGACGCCTCGCGCCATGGGCGGGCCGACATGCTGCCGGTACAGATCGAAGCCCAGGCTCAAGAGGAAGGGAAACGCCACACAGGCCAGTGCGTGCAGCAGGAAACGGGAAAGCAGCGGCAACATTCGTCCTTGATCCTGGAGCCGGCCATGCTTTGCGCAGGGCCGTGAGTGAGGAAAGCGGATGCTAATGGCCTGAATGGATGCCAGCAAGCCGCAGCATTGACTGGCAACCCCTCGTGACAAAGACTTGCTTTTCCGGCTAAGCGCCACACAGCAGAATCCCTACGTCATGAATTGCTCCAGATGATGAAGGAACTGAGCCATGCCCCTGACTGAAAAAGAACTGATGCAGCGCGATGCCAAGCGCAATATCGCAGAAGAGCTGCTTCAGTCCATTCGCGATGTCAAAGCCGGACGATTTGGCGCTGTACACCAGGTCGAGGTGACCGAAGCCGCAGAGGCCCGTAGCAAGACCGGCTTGTCCCAGCTGAAGTTCGCCGAGATGCTCGGCGTATCCGTACGTACGTTGCAAGAGTGGGAACAAGGCCGGCGCACGCCTTCGGGAGCTGCACGTACGCTACTGCATATCGCCTCTGTACGGCCGGATGTGTTTCATGAAATCCTGCAGGATCGCCCCACATAGCAAGGGCGCTGGACAGCCTGATAGCGAGCCCCGACATGAACGTCATTGCCTGTGATCTGCACCACCTGGACGCCGCCGCGGACCTCTTCAACCAGTACCGGATGTTCTACCAGGAGGCGGATGACCTCCCCGCTTCCCGCACGTTCCTCAAGGCCAACCTCGAAACCGGCAACTCGCGTATCTACCTGCTGCTGGACGCCGACGGCCAGGCCATCGCCTTTGCCCAGCTGTACCCGGCGACCTGCTCGCTGGCGATGAAGCGCTTCTACTGGCTGTATGACCTGTTCGTTGCCCCGCACGCCCGCAGGGGCGGTCATGCCCGCTACCTGATGCAGCAACTGACCGATATTTTCCAGGCCGAGGGCGCGCAGCGGTTGAGCCTGGACACCGCCCGGACCAACCTTGCCGCCCAGGCGTTGTACGAATCGCTGGGGTATGTGGCCGAGCAGGACTTCGTGACCTATCACAAGATGCTCGATCACTGACGGGCAGGTGCAGGGTCGGGCCGCACAGGCGGCCCTCGCTGCCATCGACTAACCCCGCTCTATTCCATCCAGCACAGCCGACGCCAAGGCCAGCCCTTTCTCCAGGGAGTTCTCCGTCGCCACCAGCAGACTGCGCAGTGGTTCGCTGGCTTTCTCCAGGGCCATGGCATTGGTTTCGTAGGCCGCCTGCAAGGCCGCTACCGCGCACACCAGCGCATCCTCGCCATCAATACCGGCATGCACCGAGAACATCGGTGGATGGGCGTCGTGGCAGGTGCCGAAATGGGCGTGGGCCGTGGTGGGGCGGGAGGTTCGAGGGGTCGTATCGAGGGTCATGGGCGAACCTCCCGGGGCAAGATGCGGGGTGGGTCGGGCACGATTTTCAGCATGGTTCAGCACTCCTGTACCGTCATGGGAAAACTGCCTGAATCCGCTTGCACTCGAATAGGTGGCAGCTATACGCAGGTGTGCAAGACCGAGGGTACAGGAACTCGGCAGGCCCAAGGGCCTCCCACGCATAGCCGCCATTGGAGGGCCCGAACCGCAGACTGCCGGCAAGGCCCAAAAGCGCTTTCGCGTTGTACCTGTACGGGCTTGCACACCCGGTCGTTGAATCAGCAACGACAGGCCGAGACTAAGGAATGCGACTGGCCAGAACAACAGCTGAAAGGCCGGAAAAGCATGCTTGGGAAACGTCCTACGTGAAATAGGGAAAGTCTTAGTAATCCGCTTGAAACAACCGTCCTGGCCTCATCGCGGGGCAAGCCCGCTCCCACGCATCTCCTCCAATTTGCCCTGCTACTTGCCCTGAAAGTCAGGACAATTTCTTATTTCCCTGTACACGAAACATCTACTAAAGGTTTATATTCCGCCCGCCGAAACAGAAAAGGTAGCAAGTGGCCACCACTTAATCGAAGCGGCCATGTGCACCCTTCACTCTCACGGATGGGCGTCACCATGAAAATAAAAAACAAACTGATCCTGGCCTTCGTACTGGTGGCCTTCATCCCGGTGGCCCTGGTCGGCGGGATCTCGGTGCTGAACATCCGCAGCGAGGCGGTCGACCAGTTCCTCGACGGCAGCACCCGGGAAATCCGCCAGATCGACGGCAACATGCGCCAGTTTTTCGATGGCACCTTGCAGAACGTCGATCAAATGGCGAAGGATCCTGTATACACCTCGGTTACCTCACTCAAGGACTACACCGGCGCCGACGCCGCCAACCAGCCGATGCCCGAGGCCGCGCAGCGGGTGATCGACGCCTTCGCCCGCTACGGCACCACCCACCCGGCGGCAGCGATCCTGTCCATCGGCCTCGAGGACGGCAGCTACGCCAAATGGCCGGACGACCCGCAGCTGGCCAAGTACGACCCGCGCACCCGCCCCTGGTACAAGGCCGCCATGGCCAGCCCGGACAAGACCGTGCGCACCGCCGCCTATTACTACGACAAGGATGACGTGGCCCTGGTCGGTACCGCCCGGGCGCTGCTCGACGAGGCCGGCAAGGCCAAGGGCGTGTTCGTGGTCAGCGTGTCGCTGAAGAACCTCACCGAGCTGGTCAAGAGCATCAAGCTGGGCGACAGCGGCTACGTGATGCTGATCGAGGACGGCACCGTGCTGGTCGACCCGCGCAACGCCTCCCACGGCTTCAAGCAGCTCAAGGACCTCGGCGCGCCCTACGCGCAACTGGCCGCCACTTCCCAGGGTTCCACCGAGGTGGTGATCGACGGCGTGCGCTACATGGCCAACGTGTGGACCTCTCCGGGCCTGGGCTGGCGCTTCGTCGGCCTGATCGAGTACGACGAGGTGATGGCCGCGGCCACACGCATGACCTATGTCACTGCGTTGATCGTGGTGGTGCTGGCCCTGGTCTTCGCCCTGGTGGCCGCGGCGTTCTCGCGGGTGATCGTCAAGCCGATCGGTCAGGTCAGCATCGGCCTGCAGTCGATCGCCGAGGGTGAAGGCGACCTGCGCCGCGACCTGCAGGTCCAGGGCAAGGATGAAACCGCCGAACTGGCCGGCTGGTTCAACAAGTTCCTCGCCGCCATCCGCCAGCTGATCCAGCGCATTGGCGCGGCCTCGACCAACCTGCATGAAGCCTCGCGCAGCAACAGCGAGATGGCCGGCAACATGAACGAGGCCGCCGGGCGCCAGCGCGAGGCGGTGGAGCTGGTGTCCACCGCGTTCAACGAGATGGTCGCCACCGCCAACGAAGTGGCGCGCTCGTGCAGCAGCGCCGCCGACGCCGCCGAGCACGGCCACCGCCGGGTGGCCGAGGGCAAACAGCAGATCGAGGCGACCACCGACAACGTCAATCGCCTGGGCCGGCGCCTGAGCGAGTCGTCCCAGGCCATGGTCGAGCTGGAGGAAGGCAGCCGCAGCATCAACCAGATCCTCGGCACCATCCGCGCCATCGCCGAGCAGACCAACCTGCTGGCACTGAACGCCGCCATCGAGGCGGCCCGGGCCGGCGATCAGGGCCGTGGTTTTGCCGTGGTGGCGGACGAGGTGCGGGCGCTGGCCAAGCGCACCGCCGACTCCACCGGCGAGATCGACCAGTTGCTCAACACCCTCGGCGGCAAGACCCAAGAGGTCTCGCAGAAGATGGAAAGCTGCCTGGACCTGTCGCGGGCCAGCGTGTCGTCGATCGAAAGCGCACGAGACAGTTTCGAAGGCATCCAGCTCTCGGTGAACGAGATCCGCGACCAGAACCTGCAGATCTCTGCCGCCGCCGAGGAGCAGCACAGCGTGGCCGAGGAAATCAACCGGCATATCCAGCAGATCTACGACGAGGCGCGGCTGGTGGAGGGGCTGGCCAGCTCCGCCCAGGCCGACTCCGGCAGGCTGGCGCAGCTGTCAGACGAGTTGAACGGGTTGGTGGGACGCTTCAAGTCGTGACCCTTGGCTTCACGCGGGCCCTGTAGGAGCGGCCTTGCCGAGGCGTCGGACCGGCCGGAAAAGGCTGCGTAGCAGCCCCGGCGATTGATGCGTCAAAGCTGAAACTGCGGGGCCGCTACGCGCCCCTTTCGCGGCACAAGGCCGCTCCTACAGGGGTTGCGCATGGCTCGGCTACAGTGAACTCGACGCCATCCTCGAGAGCACCATGCCCAACCATCACCCCATCCCCCGCAGCGTCTGGGCCCTGGGCTTCGTCTCGCTGCTGATGGACATCTCCTCCGAGATGATCCACGCCCTGCTCCCCCTGTACATGGTCACCGTCCTCGGCACCTCGGTGCTGGCCGTGGGCCTGATCGAAGGCATCGCCGAGGCCACGGCGGCGATCACCAAGGTGTTCTCCGGCGCCCTCAGCGACCGTCTGGGCAAACGCAAGCTGCTGACGGTGATCGGCTACAGCCTGGCCGCCGTGACCAAGCCGATCTTCCCGCTTGCCCCCGGGCTGGAATGGCTGACCGCAGCTCGTTTCGTCGACCGCGTCGGCAAGGGCATCCGCGGCGCGCCACGGGACGCGCTGATCGCCGATATCACCCCCGCCGAACTACGCGGAGCGGCATTCGGCCTGCGCCAGGCGCTGGATACGGTCGGGGCGTTTCTCGGGCCATTGCTGGCGACCCTGTTGATGTGGCTGACCGCCAGCCACTTCCAGACGGTGTTCTGGGTGGCGGTGATTCCGGCGTTCATGGCGCTCTATGTGCTGGTTGTCTTCGTCCGCGAGCCCGAAAAACCGGCTGCGCTCGGCACAGTGGCTACACCTCTGGCACTTCGCGAACTGGCCCGGCTGGGCAACAGTTACTGGCGCCTGCTCATCCTGGCCACGCTGTTCACCCTGGCGCGCTTCAGCGAAGCGTTTCTGCTGCTGCGCGGCCAGGCGCTTGGCCTTGCCCCCTTGTGGGCGCCAGCGGTGCTGGTGCTGATGTCGCTGGCGTATTCACTGTCGGCCTATCCTGCCGGGGCACTTTCCGACAAGGTCGGGCGACGGGGTGTGTTGATGTTCGGGCTGGCCCTGCTGGTGCTGGCCGATCTGCTGCTGGCCTGGTTGCCGGGCCTGCCCGGCCTGGCCCTGGGTGTGATCTTGTGGGGACTGCACATGGGCTTTACCCAAGGCGTGTTCAGCGCCTTGATCGCCGACAGCGCCCCCGAGGACCTGCGCGGGACCGCATTCGGCCTGTTCAACCTGGTGACGGGGGTGGCGTTGCTGGTGGCCAGTGTGCTGGCCGGAGGGCTGTGGGACTGGGTGGGGTATCAGGCGACGTTTATGGTGGGGGGCGTGTTTGCGCTGATCACACTGACTGGGCTGTGGCTTACCCGGTGAAGGGGCATGCAAGAGCAACCTTGTCGCGTGCGCTAAAGCTGTCGCAGGACAATCATGGAACTGCACATTGCTCATTGACTTAGCAGGGGCCTGTAGGAGCGGCTTTAGCCGCGAACACCGGCGAAGCCGGTGCCCGCCACCGCGTCGCTTGCTTCGCGGCTAAAGCCGCTCCCACAGGATGCGCACAGGTCGCGCAATCATAGTTTTCTGCGCGACAGCGCAGCCCAAAAGGCTGGATGATCTCTTGCAAAGGTTTACGCCAGCGCGCTGAAATCAGACTGCAGCTTGCGGTATTTACGCAGCAGTTCCTCGCGGGTGGGAAGCTCACGCTCAGCCGCGTCCGGTGACACGGTGAAGCCCTCTAGCCGCAGGCTGGCTACATAGTTAGAACGACGTGTCTTGGCACAGTAAGCCTTCTTGGTTTCCAGGCTGATCCCTTTCACCTTTACACACCTTGATGGGTGAACACTTCGCGATTATAGCGGATCGAGAGAAGCACCGTGCTACGTATAGACGCTAGGCAGGCACTTCCGTCGCAGGCTGCTGCTCCAGCAACGACCATCCCCCCTGCCCATCCACCTCCAGCCGATGAGAATGGAACCCCGCCAGGGTGCTGCGGTGCCCGACACTGACCAGCAGCGTCGCCGGCAGCTCCGCGCGCAGCAGCGAATACAGCGCATGCTCCAGCCCTTCGTCCATCGCCGAGGTGGACTCGTCGAGGAACACCACCTGCGGCCGGTTGAACAACACCCGGGAAAACGCCAGGCGCTGCTGTTCGCCCAGCGAGAGGATCCGCGACCAGTCGCGCTGTTCGTCCAGCCGTTCGGCCAGATGGGCGAGGTTGACCTGGCACAGGGCCTGCTGCATGCGCGCATCGTCCCCGGGCACGCCCTGTGCCGGGTAGGCGATGGCGGTACGCAGGTCGCCCAGCGGCAAGTACGGACGCTGCGAGAGGAACAGTGCCTGCGTCCCCAGCGGCCGCCTGACCTCGCCCTCGGCATAAGGCCACAGGCCCGCCAGGGCACGCAGCAAGGTGGTCTTGCCGCTGCCCGATGGCCCTTTGATCAGCAGCGCCTGACCGCTGTGCAAATTCAGGTCGAGATCGGCGATCAGCGCGTGGCCGTCGGGACGGCGCACCTGCAAGCCCTGGATCCCCAATGCGTGCTCCTGATCCACGCTGACTACGCGCGGCAACTCACTGGCCTGCTGGTTGGCGTCGAGAAAACCGGTCAGACGATCCAAAGTGGCGCGGTACTGGGCAAAGGTGTCGTAGGACTCACGGAAGAACGACAGCGAATCCTGCACCTGGCCGAACGCCTGGGCGGTCTGCATCACGTCGCCGAGCTTGATCGCGCCGCTGAAGAAACGCGGCGCCTGGAGGATGAACGGGAATACCACCGCCACCTGGCTGACACCCAGGTTGAAGCCGCTGAACTTGAGGTTCCGGAACACCAGCGCCCAGGCGTTGCCGATCAGCGCGAAGAAGCGCCCGAGCAAGGTGCCCCGCTCCACCTGCGCGCCCTGGTAGAAGGCGATGTTCTCGGCGTTCTCACGCAGGCGCATCAAGGCGTAACGGAAGTTGGCGGTGAGTTTCTCGTTGAGGAAGTTCAGTCGGATCAACGGCTGGCCGAGGCGGAAGGCAATCCAGGTGGCGATCAGCACATAGACATACACGGCGAATACCATCGCCCGGGGGACTTCGATGCCGGCCACCGCCAGCGGCGCGGAGAGCCCCCAGAGAATACCGGTGAAGGCCACCATCGACACCAGCGCGCTCACCGCACCCAGCGCCAGCGACACGGAGCCGGTGACGAAGGCGTTCACATCCAGTTCGATACGCTGGTCGGGGTTGTCCACCGGCTCGGTGAGGAACTGCCCGCGGTAGTAGGCATCGCCGTGCATCCAGTCGGCGGTCAGGCGCTCGGTGAGCCACACCCGCCAACGGATGTTGAACGCCTGGGTGACGTAGAAGGCGAACAGCGAGCGCAATACATGAATGGTCGCCAGCACCGCGAACACCCCGAGCAGGTACCAGAACGCGGTCTGGTCCAGTGCCTGCAAGGCGCTATAGAAGCCGTTGTACCAGAACGAGAACAGCACGTTCAGGCGCACCGCGAACAGCGTCAGGACCAGCAGCAGGGCGAAGGCCAGCAAGGGCCGCAAACTGCGACGCAAGCTGAAATAGGGTCCGGCCAGTTGCCAGAACTGAGCCCCCCAGCGGGTGTAGCGCACCGCCAGCAAGGCGGTAATGGTGAAGCAGACAAGGGTGACCAACGAGGCGATTGCCAGCCAGCTCAGGCTCTCTTGCAGGGCCTGGTGCCAGTTCATGTCCATGGTGCGAGTCCGTAGAGGCTATTTTTGCGAGCGTAGCACCGGACCCGCATCAACCCTGCAAACATGACGGACATTTCATCTTGAATCTGTTCCGGCCCATCGCGGGGCAAGTCGCATCGGCGCACCGCGATGGGCCGGAACAGGCTAAATCACCGCCTGGCCCAATGCCTCCCTGACCTTCTGATCCAATCCCTCTCCTGCGTGGGCCTCGGTCCACTCCTGCAACTGCCTACGCATGCCCGGCGTCCAGAAGCTCTGCAGATGTTGCCTCACCCCCTGCACCGCCTTGGCGTGATCCGGCTCGCTGTCGAAGTAATGGGCGATCTGGTTGGCCATCTTCACCAGGTTGTCACTGCTCATCGGCGCACCTCCGCCGCTTCGGCCTGGCGCCGTTCCTTGAGCAACCTGCGCTGCTCGTCACTGAAGCGCTGGTAGCGTTTCTGCCACTCCGACGGCTGGAACACCTTCGCCACCTCCACCGCAGTGACCTTGTATTCCGGGCAGTTGGTAGCCCAGTCGGAGTTGTCGGTGGTGATCACGTTGGCGCCGGATTCGGGGAAGTGGAAGGTGGTGTACACCACCCCCGGCGCCACCCGGCCGCTGACCCTGGCGCGTAGCACGCTCTGCCCGGAGCGGCTGCCGATGCCCACCCAGTCGCCGTCGCTGATTCCCCGACTCTCGGCATCGCTGGGGTGGATCTCCAGGCGGTCCTCGTCGTGCCAGGCGACGTTGTCGGTGCGCCGGGTCTGCGCGCCGACGTTGTACTGGCTGAGGATGCGCCCGGTGGTCAGCAGCAGCGGGTAGCGGCTGTTGACCTTCTCGTCGGTGGGCACATAGCCGGTGAGCATGAAGCGCCCCTTGCCGCGCACGAACTGGTCAATGTGCATGGTCGGCGTGCCGTCCGGCGCGGCGTCGTTGCACGGCCATTGCAGGCTGCCGTGACGGTCGAGCTCGACGTAGCTGACCCGGCGGAAGGTCGGGGTCAGGCGAGCGATCTCGTCCATGATCTCGGAGGGATGGCGGTAGTGCATGGGGTAACCCAACGCACCGGCCAGGGCCACGGTGGCCTCCCAGTCGGCCTTGCCGGCCAGCGGCTCCATCACCTTGCGCACCCGCGAGATGCGCCGCTCGGCATTGGTGAAGGTACCGTCCTTCTCCAGGAACGAGCTGCCCGGCAGGAACACATGGGCGAACTTGGCGGTCTCGTTGAGGAAGATGTCCTGCACCACCACGCACTCCATCGCCAGCAGCGCGGCGGTGACGTGCTGGGTGTTGGGGTCGCTCTGGGCAATGTCCTCGCCCTGGCAGTACAGCGCCTTGAAGCTGCCGTCCAGCGCGGCCTCGAACATGTTGGGGATACGCAGGCCCGGATCGGGCTGCAAGGTCACGCCCCAGGCCTGTTCGAACTCGGCGCGCACGCTTTCGTTGGAGATATGCCGGTAGCCGGGCAGCTCGTGGGGGAACGAGCCCATGTCGCACGAGCCCTGCACGTTGTTCTGCCCCCGCAGCGGGTTGACCCCCACCCCTTCGCGGCCGATGTTGCCGGTGGCCATGGCCAGGTTGGCGATGCCCATCACCGCGGTGCTGCCCTGACTGTGCTCGGTCACGCCCAGGCCGTAGTAGGTCGCCGCGTTGCCGCCGGTGGCGTACAGCCGGGCGGCGGCGCGGATCTGCTCGGCGGGTACGCCGCACACCGGGCCGAGCACTTCGGGGGCGTTGTCGGGCTGGGCGACGAAATCGCGCCAGCGGGCGAAGTCCTCGGGCTCGCAGCGGGCATCGACGAAACGCTGGGCCAGCAGGCCCTCGGTGACGATCACATGGGCCAGGGCGTTGAGCATGGCCACGTTGGTGCCCGGTCGCAGCTGCAGGTGCAGCTCGGCGCGGGCGTGGGGCGAATCGACCAGGTCGATGCGCCGTGGGTCGATGACGATCAACCGGGCACCCTGGCGCAGGCGGCGCTTGAGCTGCGAGCCGAACACCGGGTGCGCGTCGGTGGGATTGGCGCCGATCACCAGTATCACGTCGGCCTGCATCACCGAGTCGAAGCTCTGGGTACCGGCGGACTCGCCCAGGGTCTGCTTGAGGCCGTAGCCGGTCGGCGAATGGCAGACCCGCGCGCAGGTGTCGACGTTGTTGTTGCCGAAGGCCGTGCGCACCAGCTTCTGCACCAGGTACGCCTCTTCGTTGGTACAGCGGCTGGAGGTGATGCCGCCGATGGAATCGCGCCCGTACTTGAGCTGGATCCGTCGGAACTCGCTGGCGGCATAGGTGACCGCCTCGTCCCAGCTGACCTCCTGCCACGGGTCTTCCAGGCGCTTGCGGATCATCGGTTTGCTGATGCGGTCCGGGTGCGTCGCGTAGCCCCAGGCAAAACGCCCCTTGACGCAGGCATGGCCATGGTTGGCGCCGCCGTTCTTGTCCGGGACCATGCGCACCAGCTGCTCGCCCTTCATCTCGGCACGGAACGAGCAGCCCACGCCACAGTAGGCGCAGGTGGTGATCACCGCCCGCTCGGGCTGGCCCAGCTGGACCAGGCTTTTCTCGCTCAGGGTGGCGGTCGGGCAGGCCTGCACGCAGGCGCCGCAGGACACGCATTCGGAACTGAGGAAATCATCGCCACCGGCCGCCGCCACCCGTGAATCGAAGCCACGCCCGGTGATGGTCAGGGCGAAGGTGCCCTGGATCTCCTCGCAGGCCCGCACGCAGCGGTTGCAGACAATGCACTTGCTCGGCTCGTAGTCGAAGTACGGGTTGGACACGTCCTTCTGTTCGCTCAGGTGATTGGCACCGTCATAGCCGTAGCGGACCTCGCGCAGGCCAACCTGTCCGGCGACGGTCTGCAGCTCGCAGTTGCCGTTGGCCGAGCAGGTTAGGCAGTCCAGCGGATGGTCGGAGATGTACAGCTCCATCACGTTGCGCCGCAGGTCGGCCAGGCGCGGCGTCTGAGTGCGCACCACCGTGCCCTCGCTGACCGGCGTGGTGCACGAGGCCGGGTAGCCGCGCATGCCGTCGATCTCGACCATGCACAGGCGGCACGAGCCGAAGGCCTCGAGGCTGTCGGTGGCGCACAGTTTGGGAATGCTGGTGCCGAGCATGGCGGCGGCGCGCATCACCGAGGTGCCGCCGGGCACGCTGATCGAACGGCCATCGATGACCAGGCTGACCTGCACCTCGCTGACCCGTTCCGGGGTGCCCAGGTCGATGTCGTTGCGGGGATCGAAGTAGTTGATCATTGCGCGGCCTCCAGGCCGAAATCGGCGGGGAAGTGCTTGAGGGCGCTGACCACGGGGTACGGGGTCATCCCGCCCATGGCGCACAGCGAGCCGTACTGCATCGTGTCGCACAGGTCACGCAGCAGGCCGGCCTGGCTGGCGCGGTAGGCCGGGTCGGTACTGGCGATCAAGCGGTCGACCACCTCCACGCCACGGGTCGAGCCGATCCGGCAGGGCGTGCACTTGCCACAGGATTCCTCGGCGCAGAACTGCAGGGCGAAGCGGGCCATGCCCGCCATGTTCAGGGTGTCGTCGGCCAGCACCACGCCACCGTGGCCGACCATCGCGCCCAGGGCGGCGAAGGCCTCATAGTCCAGCGGGGTGTCGAACTGCGCGGGCGGCACCCAGGCGCCCAGCGGGCCGCCGACCTGCGCCGCCTTGATCGGCCGGCCACTGGCGGTGCCGCCGCCGTAACCTTCCACCAGTTCGCGCAGGGTCAGGCCGAAGGCGCGCTCCACCAAGCCGCCATGGCGGACATTGCCAGCCAGCTGGAACGGCAAGGTACCCGTGGAGCGGCCCATGCCGAAATCGCGGTAGAACGCCGCGCCCCTGGCCAGGATGATCGGCACCGAGGCCAGGGTGAGCACGTTGTGCACCAGCGTCGGCTGGCCGAACAGGCCTTCGAGCGCCGGCAGCGGCGGCTTGGCCCGGACGATGCCGCGCTTGCCCTCGAGGGATTCGAGCAGCGCGGTTTCCTCGCCGCAGATGTACGCGCCCGCCCCCACCCGCACCTGCAGGTCGAAGGCCACGCCGTTGCCGGCGACATCCAGGTACCCGGCCTCGCGGGCCAGCAGGATGGCCTCGTTCAGCGCACGCACGGCATCCGGGTATTCCGAGCGCACATAGATGTAGCCCTTGCTCGCCCCCACGGCGAGGCCGGCGATGATCATGCCCTCGATCAGCAGGAACGGATCGCCCTCCATCAGCATGCGGTCGGCGAAGGTGCCGGAGTCGCCTTCGTCGGCGTTGCACACCACGTACTTCTGCCCGACCGGCGCCTGGCGCACGGTGCGCCACTTGATGCCCGCCGGAAACGCCGCGCCGCCCCTGCCCCGCAGCCCGGAATCGAGTACCGCGGCGACCACTTCGTCGCCGTCCAGCAGCGTGGCCTGGCGCAGGCCTTCGAAGCCGCCGTTGGCGTGATAGTCGTCCAGCGACAGCGGCCGGGTGATGCCGGCGCGGGCGAACAGCAGGCGTTGCTGCGTCTTCAGGTAGGGAATCGCTTCCACCGGCCCCAGCGCCAGGGCATGGCTGCCGGGGTCGCCCGCCAGGGCGTCGAGCAGGCCTGGCACATCCTCGGGGGTGACCGGCCCGAAGCCCAGGCGGCCCTGGGCGGTGTCCAGCTCCACCAGCGGCTCCAGCCAGTACAGGCCACGGGAGCTGGTGCGTTTGATATGCAGCGGCAGGCGCCGCTGCGCGGCCTCGCGGGTCAACGCCTCGGCCACCTGATCGGCACCGACGGCGCAGGCCAGCGAATCGCAGGGGATACATAGGTTCAGCATGCCTTCACCTCCTCGCGGCAAGCGGCCACCAACGCCTGCAGGCGTTCGGGGGTGACGCGGGCGTAGAGCCGACCATCGAGCTCCAGGGCCGGCGAGCAGGCGCAGGCGCCCAGGCAATACACCGGGCGCAGGTCGAGCGCGCCATCCTCGGTGCGGCCGT
This sequence comes from Pseudomonas sp. BW16M2, assembly GCF_014268865.1. Lineage (NCBI taxonomy): Bacteria > Pseudomonadati > Pseudomonadota > Gammaproteobacteria > Pseudomonadales > Pseudomonadaceae > Pseudomonas > Pseudomonas sp. BW16M2. Next base: position 41,679 of record NZ_JABWRI010000010.1, read on the forward strand.
GATCCTCCAGCCCGAGCTGCTCGCGCAACTGCGCGGCCAGCGCCTCGGCGCCACGGCTCTGGCAGGACTCGGCGCGGCACAGGCGCAAGGTATGACGGGCCGCTGGCGTGGTACGAAAGTCGTGGTAGAAGCTGATCACCCCGCGCACCTCGGCCTGGCTGAGGTTGAGGGCATGGGCGATCTCGGCGACGGCGCTGTCGGGAATGTAGCCGACACCGGCCTGGATGGCGTGGAGGATCGGCAGCAGGGCGCCGGGGGTGTCCTGTTCACGGGCCAGGACGCGTTGGATCAGGGGCAGGTGGTTCAAGTCATCAGGCATACAGCAGACCTCGGCATCCCGGGGCAGCCCGTTGGCGGGCGGCGGTCCGGCGGTGTTCAGCTGCGGTGCGGGCCAGGTCACGGTGGCGGCAGGCCGGGCACCCTCCTTGTCCGTGGCCGGGCGTCTTGCTGCGCTCGGTCCACGGGCATCCTCAGAGCATGGCAGTTATTGCGCGAGGGGGTTGTGCGCGGGCGACCCGGCGCGTCCTGAAACCGACCATTGGAGGATGAGGAATGGCTTGTGTAGGAGCGGCCTTGTGCCGCGAAAGGGGCGCGGAGCGGCCCCAGGATTTCAGCGTTGATGCAGAGATCGCCGGGGCCGCGTTGCGGCCCTTTCGCGGCACAAGGCCGCTCCTACAAGGACAGCGCAGGCGGTCAGTCCAGCACTACATGGGGCAGGAAGCGCGAGCTGTCCTTGGTGATCAGCGTGTCGTCTTCCCGAATGCCGATCCCCGAGGCCAGGTCGCCGATCACCCAGGAGCCGATCAGTGTGTAGCTGTCGCCGAACTTCGGCAACGGCGCGAAGCCCTGCAAAATGTACGGCGCATCGTCGTACGGCCCGTCCTCGAACACCCGCTGGTCGTCGGCGGTGCGGATATCCACGTTGGCGCCCTCGCGGGAGAAGTACGGCTTGCGTACCCAGCCCTTGGGCACCGGGCGCCGCGGGTCTTCGTCGAGGAACGCCGGCAGCAGGTTCGGGTGCCCTTCGTGCCATTCCCACAGCAGCGGCAGGATGCCCTTGTTGGAGATCAGCGCCTTCCACGCCGGTTCCACGAACTGGGTATCGCAGCCGGCAATGGCCTGGCCGAAATCCTCGTGGAAGATATGCTCCCAGGCATGCAGCTTGAACAGGCGCGGAATCGGCCGGCCCTCGAGGTCGACGAAGCGTCCGTTGCCATTCAGGCCGATGTCCTCCACATCGATATGCCGGGTACTGATACCCACGTGCCCGGCCATCTTGCGCAGAAAATCCGTGGTGCCACGGTCTTCGACCGAGCCGGCGATGGCCGAGAAGTAGAACGGGCTTTCACGCTCGAAGGTGCCGAAGGCTTGCACCAAGTCCTCGGCCAGGGTGTTGAACTGGCTGGCATGGGCCGGCAGCACACCGCGCTCGATCTGCTGCTCGAGCCAGATCAGCTGGAATGCCGCCGCCTCGTACAGCGAGGTCGGCGTGTCGTAGTTGGCCTCGATCAGCTTGGCCGGGCCGTGGCCGTCGTAGCTGAAATCGAAGCGCCCGTAGAGGTGCGGATGCCCCTCTTTCCACGAACGGCGCACCAGGTCGAAGAACGCCGACGGGATCGCCAGGCGGGTCATCAACGCCTCGCTGTCGACGATGCGCTCGACCGCATCCAGGCACATGGCGTGCAGTTCCTGCGTGGGCGCCTCCAGGTCACGGCTGACCTGGGCCTCCCTGAACTGGTAGTAGCCGCGCTCGTCCCAGTAGCGCTCACCGTCGATGGTGTGGAAGGAAAAACCTTCGCGTTCGGCGGTGGCGCGCCAGTCCGGGCGTTCGTCGATGCTGACCTTGCGCATGCTCAACCGCCGAAGCTGAAGCCGCCGCTGCTCTTGCCGCCCCAGCCGCTGCGCGCAGTGGCCTGGCTGCCGAAGCCGCCGCGGGAGATCGACGAGGACACACTGGAGCGGGTCGAGGTTCTGGACTTGTAGCTGCTACCGCCACTGGAGCTGCCGGAGTAGTAGCTGCTGTAGCTGCCGCCACTCTGCTGGGCCTGGTCGGAGCGCTCGAAGCGCTTGCCCTGGTCGATCTGCTGGCCGAGGGTGGTGGTGCGGTAATCGCCGCGGCTGTCGCGGTACTGGTACACCGGCTGCGAATAATACTGGCGGCTCCCGCCACTCATCATCTGACCGAGCAACAGGCCGGTGAGCAGGCCGTTGAAGTTGCTGCCGCCGCTGACGGCCTGGCCGCTGCTCTCGACCTGGGCACGGGCCGCGTCGACCTGCGACTGGCTCACTTCACCCGACACCGCCAGCTCGAAGCCACCCAGGCGCGGCATGTAGCGGCCGTCGCTGGTGACCTGGCAATAATCGGGCACGAAATCGGCCTCGCAGGCTGCCTTGTCGCCATAGGTCGGGGCGACCCGGCGGTGATCGGCCAGCGCCTCCATGTAGGCGTCGGAACACACGTCCACCGGCATCTTGTCATCGACGCAGGCCTGGACGGTGGTGTAGTTGTTGCGCTTGCTGACCGTGTAGGTCTCCTCGGGCGCGCTGCACGCGGTAAGCGCCAGCGGCAGGGAGCTGGCCAGCACCAGCTTGACGGAACTTCGTCTCATGTAGGGCTCCTTGCGCGCTAACGGCTCAGACCGACGGGGTCATGCAGGCCGAGTTGAGGAAGCCCACGCTGATCGCCACGGCGGCGGCGTAGATCGCGGCGGCCATCTCGCCCTTGGCGATCCGGCTGGCCAGGCCCTTGAGCACCAGGCTGGTGATGCCGAAGGCCAACAGTTGCACCACCGCGGCGATCACCACCCAGACCACGAAGTCGAGCAGGCTGACGCTGTAGGCGATGATGTTGCTGGCCGGCAGCGAGAAGCCGATCAGCGCGCCGCCCAGGGCGATGGCCGCGGCGCTGTTGTTGTCGCGGATCAGGGCGAACTCGCGGTGCGGGGTGAGGTGCGTGTAGATGAACTGGAACACCCAGAACAGCACCAGCGCCACGCTGATGTAGAGGATGAAGCCGATCACTGCCTGGGCGTTGAGCGACATGCGAAGAGCGTCGAGCATGGTGAATCCTTGTCAGATGACGTTGAAGTCCGTTGATTGCAGGGTGACACCCACCGAAGTGGTCAGGCTGACATTGCCTTGCTCATCCTCCTCCACCGACAGCAGGAGGAACTCGCGGCGATCGGTCAGGCCGGTCTCGCGGGCATACAGCATGGACAGGTGCTGGATGCGGTAGCTGGTCTCGGGGCTGGTGACCCGTTCGCTGATAGGCGTCAGCTCGGTCTGCCCCTCTTCGCTGCCCCACTGGCGGACGAACTCGTAGCCTTCGTGTTCGTAGTACGGCAGGCCGATGGTCGACTCAGGGCCCACCAGGCGCTTGAGTTCGGCGTCACTGTTGATCGGCAGCACACTGTAGTAGCCGAACAGGATGATATCGCGCACGTCCTCGGCGGAAGTGCCGTTCATCACCACCTGCAGCCAGTAGTCTTCGTCTTCCATGTAGAAGCGCGCCAGGCGCACCGACTGGCCAAGGTCGACCTCGCCGACGGCCCAGACCACTTCCTGCTCGGGGACCTCCAGTTCGGAGTGACCGTCGAGCAGCAGCTTGAGCGAGGGGTCGAGCTTGAGCATGCGCCCGCTGCCCAGGCCGAACGGCAGGTTGCCTGGGGCCTGGCTGCCGGCGGCAGGTTTGGGGGCTTCGAAGCCCATGAAGCGTTTCAACCAACCCACGGGGCATCTCCTGGATGAGAGGGTGACGGAACCGGAGCCAATGCAGGTGCTGAAGCGAACAGGCAGGGCCTGTGGGGAGAAGGCGACATTGAAGATCCCTTGGGTCGCGGCAGTCCTTTGGCGGGGGCGACACGATACTGCTTTTCGTGCGCTCCGCCAACGGGTCTGCAGCAGGGTTTTGCGCCAGCCGGGCCGGCCTCATCGCGGGGCAAGCCCGCTCCCACGGAGCGCGGTGAGGCCGCCCCACTCAGCGGATCACTCCGCCGGCTTCGCCGCCTTGGCCTTCAAGCGCGCCAGCACATCATCGGCGCCGCTGTTGCTAGCGCCGATCCCGGCCGCCTTCAGGCGTGCCTCCAGGTCGCTGCCATCGGCCTTGCCGGCCAGTTCCGCCGCCGCTTCCAGCTCGGCCGCGCGTTCGCTCTGGCGCTTCTTGATGCGGTCCAGCGAGCCGACCGCCGTCTCCAGGCTGCCATTGGCGCCGCCGGTGGCTGACGCCGCGCTCACTTGGGCGCGCTGCACGCTCTCGCGGGCCTTGACCAGGTCCACCTGCTGCTTGAGGCCCTTGATCTGCGCCTCGGTCTTGCTCACGGTGGCGGTCAGGGTCGCCACCGACGCGCCGAACTGGTCAGCCAGCGCCTGCTCGGAATCGCGCTGGTTGGTCAGGTCGGCGATGCGCGCCGCGCATTCGTGGGCCAGCCCTTCCTCGCCCTTGTCCAGGGCGGCGATGGCCTTCTGTTCCCAGTCACCGATGGTCTTGTCGAACTCGGTGATGCGCTGCTGCGCGGTCTTGTGCTTGGCCATGATCTTGACCAGCTGGTTGCGCGCATCGATCAGGTTGTTGTCCGCGTCGCGGATCTCCTGGTCGAGGATGCGCAGGGCCTGGGAGTCGACGATCGCCTCACCGACTTCCGAAGCGCCGCCACGCAGGGCGGTGACGATCTTTTTCAACAGGCTCATGGGGCAATCTCCGGAATCAGTGGGTGAAGTAGTCTTCGAAATCTTCGGCGGCGGTGATGACATTGTCGGCCAGGGTGTGGATCTCCTGGACGATGTTGTCCAGCGAGGAGGCCGCGCTCAGGGCGCCGAACATGGTGTACACCGACTCGCCCGAGGGCAGCGTGTGCAGGCCGATGGACGACAGCGGGAACACGTCGCGGGTGCGCAGCACCGCATCGTTGAAGGCCGCCGCGTCCTTCACCTGGCTGGCTTCGACCAGCAGCGTGTCGACCAGGATCTGCTCGCCGGCCACGGCGATGTACAGCGGCAGGCCGTCCAGCTCGTGCATCACCAGTTTCAGGCTGGGTTCGGCGCCCTGTTGCAGGGACAGGCCGATCGCGCCGCCGCGTACATCCTCGAGACCCTGGAGGGCGCTGTGCAGCGATTCGATCGTCCAATGGTTGTGCTCGGTCATGAAATCCTCCGTTCTGACCTGTTTGCCCGCGAGGGGCTGACGTAAAGCCTTCTCGATACCGCGCAAGGCGGCGGCATGCTCTGGCAGGATCCACAGCTCACGCTTGACCAGGCCCGCGGCCTTGAGCCGGGCGCGCATGTCGCGCATGTAGTCGGTGGAGCTTTTCTTGCCTGCCATCGAGGGGTGTCCTTGTCTCACATGTGAGGTACGTTACGCCTGGATTGTGACGTTCGCAAGTCTCACATGTGATGCAATCCCCGGGCTTGCGAAAGCATCGTCTGGCCGGTCAGCCTGGCGGTCACGACTCAGCCCTGTGCAACCCGCAGCAGCTGCTTCAACCTGGGCAGGATGAGGGTCCGCCCCAGATAGAGGGAGGCGGAGGGTGTGAGGTGCCCATAGTCCACAACCAGCAGTGACTTGCCATCATCGACCTTGGCCAGGCATGCGCCGCCCTCGCAGACTCCGCCAATGATCGAGATGTAGGTAATGAGCGCAGGATCGAGCTTCTGCTTGAGTGCCGCGTCAGACGCGAGCATCCGCGGATCCAGCCCCTGATCCACGATGCGAGCGTCCGTCGAATGCCAGTGCCGCTTGACCATCACGATCGGCAACGACGGCCGCCACTGAGGCACAGGCCCTACAAGCACGACATCCCTGACACCCAGTGACCTGAGATGGACGGCGATCTCGTTCCAGTCGGTGAGCTCATGAAACTGCTGTTGGGCCATGACCACGATCTCGGGCCTGAGCCTGGCAATTTCCTCGAGCGCAAAGCCATTGGAGGCATTGCACGTCGGCTGAAATTCGGCCGAGGCCTTGTCCTTGCCCAACGTTGCCCCGCAGGCCGACGAGGTCACCTGATAGAACGGTACACCGGCCGGCAGGTTGCTGCGGATCCCGTACGACAGCGCCTCGGCATGGGAGTCCCCCCACAGGAAGACGCCGCCCTCGCCCTTTTTCTCGGTGCAGGACGCATCAATCCTGGTCCCCCCGGTCGCCACCGACACTTCGTAGGCATTGCACTTCAGCCAATAGGGCTCGGCCAGTTGCTTGTGCAGCACGGCGTATTCGTCGATGAACTGCGACTTCTCATTGATGTCCTCACCGCGGATGCTCGAATTCAGGCCATCGACCTTGTAGATGAACACGCTCATCGCCACCACGCCGATGACAGCCGCGCACCAGGCAAGCGCTCCGCCCGCGCCCGCATGCGTGCGTCGCGTTCGCTCGATCATTGAGTAGGACACATAACCCAGCAGCAAAGAAACGATCATGCCGATGACCCGGCTGGATACATCGTGCAACAGCCCCGAGTAACTCATGTAGACCATGACCGGCCAATGCCAGATGTAGATCGAGTAGGAATACAGGCCGACCTGCTGGAACACGCGGTTGCCGGTCAGCAATGAGTCCTGCCGGTTGGCCACGATCACCATGAGCGTGCCAAGCACCGGCATGAGCGCATAGTAGCCCGGCCAGCGCACCGCCTTGGAGATCAGCACATAGCTCGCCAGGATCAACGCCAACCCCATCCACTCGACCAGACGGCCTCGGGCCCGCTCCAGCTTGAGCGGGAACAGGAACGCCAGGCCCCCGGCGCACAGCTCCCAGGCCCGCGACGCCAGCAGGTAGAACGCCTTCTCGGGATGCTTGCCGGTAAGAATGACCGAGTAGGTGAAACCGATCAGGACTGCCGCCAATACACAGCCGCGTATGGCGTTGATGCCGAACAGCCTGGCCAGCACCATCAGGACGATGGGATAGACCATGTAGAACTGCCATTCCACCGACAACGACCAGGTGTGGAGCAGCCAGCGTTCGTTGGTACTGGCGGTGAAGTAGCCCGCTTCACGCAAGTACAGGTTGTTGGAATAGAAAGCGAGGCTACTGTAAACGTGACGCGCCATTTCCTTGTATTCGGTGGGCAGCAGGGCAAACCAGCCAAATGCCATCAACACCCCGCACATGACGGCGAGCACAGGCACGATCCGCTTGGCACGCGCCTTGTAGAACCCCAGCAGGCTGAATGTGCTGCCCGCCAGCCCTCGACAGACGATGGCGGTCATCAGGTACCCGGAGATGACAAAGAACACATCAACGCCGGCAAAGCCTCCCGGCAGCCATAGCGCGTCAAAGTGATAGACGACAACCGCCAGGACCGCCAACGCCCTCAGGCCGTTTATATCCTTTCTGAATTCCATTCTTTGCAACCCGGTCACCACACCCTGAATAATTGGTTATGCCGCCAATGACAGCACCGTACAGATAAACTGACGATCAACTCAGGCTTTGCGCCATGGAAGTCTTGCCAGTTTCATTACGCGCCGAGAGTTTCCCGACAAGAACGCGACTGAGCCACGCGCTGGCCCGTTTCTCGATGAACTCATGCGTCACAGCTGAAAGCGCCAGAACCAACGTAATCATGAAAATCACATAACCGATATTATTGATATATCCGGCAAACTGAGTATTCGAAATGATGCGAGTCAAGGACAAGCCCACCGTCGTGTGCAAGATGTAGATGGAGAACGAAATATTCCCCAGCCACATCAGCAATGGACCAGGCCTCCAGCCAGATCCGGTTTTCTCTGCAATGGCAAACCCCAAGACAAGGGCAATGGCACTTGCACCCATGCCATAGATACCGGGTTTGTTATAGAAACTGCCGAGGTACTGCCAGGCAGCAAAGGCGATCAACACGCCTGCCAGCGGCAGACCAAGCCCCTTGGCTACTCGGATGTCGGACATGAAGAACGCTGCGATGAGCATGCCCGCGAAGAACTCCGGGATGCACGGGTGAATGGCCTGAAGCAGAAGAGGAACCATGAACCCGAGGCTTTCAGGCAGGAAGGCGAATGCGGTGCCAGTTGACTGGACCAAGAGCGTCGCCACGATCCACACACCCGCCACCAGCCAGCGCAAACGGTCGAAGAAGAGGCAGGCCGCGAAGACGAGGTAGAAGTAGATTTCTATATTCAGCGTCCAGCCAACGTCGAGCGTCGGCGCGGGAGTGACAGGGTAAAAGACAAGACTTAACGCTGTTTTGATATATTCTTCCTTGGTCATCCAACCCAAGGCGAGCAAAAACACCACATAGAGTGCCGTGCCAAATGCATACAACGGCCAGATCCTGGCAAAGCGCTTGGCCAGGAACAGCAACGCTTGCCTTGCTCCTCCGCCCTTACCTCCGGTGGCATACACCATGATAAAACCACTGATGACAAAAAATACATCAACGCCAGCAAAACCATTTGTAAAGAACAGGTTAAGCACTGAAGTTTCAAGTTCTCCCTTTACCGTCGACTTGAAGTGCCATATCAACACCAACATTGCCGCAATGGCTCTGAGCGCTTGAATAAAATGGATCTGGGGCTTGTCGGTCATAGCGGATGCCGGCGGAAAAAATGGAGCCGCATTTAAGCATCATCGGCAGGCTATTTCCATCTTCCCACCACTGCTGGAAACAAGCACTTACTCGTCGACCGCTCAGGTGCGACGCCGACGCTCCTGCCGGCCCACCGACCAGGCTGCAGATCTCACCAGAAACTCAGAAAGCTCCTACATCGCCACGGCATGAAATGTTCAGGTTGATAGCCGACGCCAGCCTTACGAGATCATTTCTGATTTCATAAGCCTTGACCTTGTAATAGCAAATGGCTAGCTAGAGAATCGGATCCGAATCCAGCAAACACGGACCGTTTACCCCACATGCTTCGTTCTCGCAAAAACCGCCTGGCCTTGCCTATCACCCTGGTCGTTACCGGTGCTGCCTCGCTGCAAGCCCAAGGTGCGGACTTTTTCATCAGCCATGCCACAACCGTTCCACAACAATTGCGTGGCACCGACAGGCTGACCATCGAGTCGTCCGGCAGCATCACGACCGCAGGACCTGCCTTGACACTCAACGACCCCGTCTACGTTTCTTCGGTCTGGGTGGATAACGCAGGCACCATCCTTTCCACCGGCTCCCGGGCTATCGACACCCTCGACCTGCCTGACACCGGGGGGTACTACCATATCAACAACCACGCTGGTGGACTGATCCAGGGTAACGGCGATGCCATCCGCATCAACAACACCACCTCCTACGGCTCCCTGGATATCGTCAACAGCGGCACTATCACCTCCACTCTGGGCCAGGGCATCAATCTCGATGCCATGGTGGGCAGCCCCTACTACACCACCCATGTCACCAACGCACGCGGCGGTGTGATTCATGCCGATGCCGCCGACGCCATGACTACCGGCTCGAACGCCAGGATCGACAACTTCGGCGAGATCTCCAGCGATGGCTTCGACGGCGTCAACCTGCGCGCTGCTACCGGTACCTATGTCACCAACCATGGGCAGATCTCCGGCGGTCGGCATGGCGTCAACGCCGATGCGCAGGGAACTTTCAACACCTTCGGCACGGTCATAGGCCGCAACGATGCCGGGTTCAACGCGTCCGGCAACGGCAACGTCTTCAACCAGGGTGGCCTGATCGTCGGTGGCGCCAACGGCGCGCAGGCCCACGGTGACGGGGATGGCGTGCGTATCGCCGGCATCGGCGAGGTCTCCAACAGCGGCACGATTCGCGGCGAAGGTGCCGCTGGCCTCGATCGCAACGGCATCGCGAACACCAGCGAGGGTGTCGTACTGGGTGGCGGCCGGCTGGTCAACGGCCCGGACGCCCTGATCACCGGCGCTGACAACGGCGTGACGATCGGCAGCGCACGCAACATTGATGGCGCGGCGCTGGACGGCACCTGGGTGAGCAACGTCGGCACCATCCAGGGGCTGAACGGCCATGGCGTCAAGTTCGTCGGCGGGTTCGACGATACGCTTGTCAACGATGGCCTTATCAGTGGCAGCAATGGCCTGGCGCTGGACCTTGGCGGCGGCAACGACCTCCTCCAGGTCTCCACGCGGGGCCGCTTCGAAGGCCTCGTCGACGGGGGCAGCGGCCATGACACCGTGGCGCTGGGCGGCAAATACGAATGGTCAGGCCGCGGCAGCTTCGGCAACAGCCGCAATTTCGAGTCCCTGCAGGTCCTGGGCGGAACCTGGACCGTCACCAGCCAGGGCGACTTCAGCGACACCAGCCGGGTGTTCGACTACGCGCACCTGGTCAACCAGGGCGCCCTCAACGGCACCGTGGATGTCGATCAATTGGGCACCTATGCCGGCGGCGGCTCGGTCGGCCATCTCAATGTCAACGGCACGCTGTACAGCAAGCCCGAAGGCGCCACCCGGGTCATCGGCAACCTGACCCTGGGCAACCAGGCAATCGTCGATATCGGCGTCAACCCCGACGGCAGCAGCGGCACGCTGCGGGTGGGCGGCACCGCCTACCTCAATGACGCCAGCCTGCGTATCACCCCCAATTTCGGTGATACGCCATGGCCATGGCACAGCCACTACACCTTGCTCGAAGCTGGCCAGGTCGTCGGCCGTTTCGCTCAGGTTCAGGACACTTACTATGCGTTCCTGACTCCGGAGCTAAGCTACACCGACACCCGCGTGAACATGACCTTGACGCGCAACGACGTGGAGATGACCGAGTACGCCACCACGCCCAACAGCCAGCGGCTGGCCGAGAGCATCCGACCGAACTACAACTGGTGGGAGAGCGATCCCAACACCCCGGTTTACGGCGCCCTGCTCTACGCCAGCCCCGCCACGGCCAGTTCGGCCCTGGAACAACTGGCCGGCAGCGGCAACGCCAACCTCGGTGCCGCGATTCTCGGCAGCAGCGCCCAGGTCGGCACGAGCATGCTCGCGGCCATGTACCAGATGGGCAGTGGCGCCGGCCTGGCCCTGGCGCTCGACCCGGTGCAGACCCCGAGCGTCGCCGCCACCGGCGTGCCCAGCGAGCTGCGCAACCTCAACGACCCGCACGCCCGTGGCCGGGTGTGGCTGCAGGGCATCGGCGGCTACGGCAAACTGGATGGCGCCCACGGCAGCGCCGGCCTGGAGCAACGCACCCAGGGCACCCTGCTCGGCGTCGACTGGGCGCTGGACGATACCTGGCGCCTCGGCGTGCTGGGCGGCTATTCGAAAACCCGTCTGGACAGCGGTGCCGACGAGGGCACCCTGGACAGCTGGCACGCCGGCCTCTATGCCTTGCGCCAAAGCGGCCCGCTGGCCCTGCGCCTGGGCGCCGCCTATAGCCGACACGACGGCGACAGCAAGCGGCGCATCGAATTCGAGCGCTTCAGCGAGCGCCCCAAGGGCGACTACGACGCCGACAGCCAGCAGGCCTTCGTCGAGCTGGGTTACAACCTCGGCAGCGGCCGCCTGAATGTCGAGCCCTTCGCCAACCTCGGCTACCAGCGCTATCACCGCGACAGCTATCGGGAGAAAGGCGGCATCGCCGCGCTGGACGTCGACGGGCAGAGCCAGGACAACTTCAGCAGCACCTTCGGCGTACGCCTGGCGCACTTGAGCCAACTGGACAACGGCATCAGCCTGACGCCACGGGCCAGCCTCGGCTGGCGGCATGTGTATGGCGGCGTGGACAGTGAGGTGCGCCAGGCCTTCGTTTCCGGCGGCAGCGCCTTCAGCGTCGAAGGCACCGCACTGGATCGTGACAGCCTGATGCTCGAGGCCGGGTTGGGGATTGGCCTGTCGGCACGGCACAGCCTGAACCTGGGGTACAGCGGCGAACTGGGCAGCGATAGCCGCAACCAGGCGCTGACGGCGCAGTGGCAGATGATGTTCTGACGGTAGCGGTCGATGGCCCCACACAGGGGCTATCGGCCACGCCTCATCTGTATCAGAACGCGTAGACCAACGTCGCCGTGGCGCTACGCGGGGTGCCATACCAGCCACGCGCGCCGATCGCCGAGTAGTACTTCTCGTCCAGCACGTTGTTGAGGTTCAGCGAGACTCTGGTCTGCGGCGTGAACGCGTACTGCGCCATCAGGTCGACCACGCTGTAGGCGTCCTGGGTGAACGTCTCGCCATGGGGCCCCGCTTTCTTCTTGTACTCCATGCCCTGCCAGCGCACGCCGCCGCCGACTTTCAGCTGCGGCAGGGACTGCAGTTGATAGCTGGTGAAAAGCTTGAAGGTGTCGCGGGGTACTTCGGTGAGCAGGCGCTTGCCTTCGGCGTCCTCGGCCTGGGCATAGGTGTAGCTGGCGGAAACTTGCCAGTCGGGCAGGATCTGCCCGGCCGCCTCCATCTCGAAACCACGGGTCTTGGTGCCGGACTCGGCGCGGTAGGCCTGGTTGCCGTCCGGTGCCAGCTTGTCGCCGTCGGCCACGGCCAGGTTGTCCTGCTGCACTTCGAAGACACTGAAGGCGGTGGTCAGGCGCTTGTCCCAGAACTCGCTCTTGATGCCCAGTTCGTAGTTCACGCCCTCCAGCGGTTCGATATAGCCACCACTGGCATCCTGCCTGCTCTGCGGCTTGAAGATGGCGGTATAGCTGGCGTAGGCCGACCAGTTCTCGGCGAAGTCGTAGATCAGCCCCACATAGGGCGTGACCACCCCGGTCTCGCTGCGCGAGGTACGCTTGGTGGCGCCGGTGGCCAGGGTGGTATGGCTTTCGTCGCGTTTCCAGTCGATCAGCCGCGCACCGGTAATCAGCGCCAGCTCATCGGTCAGGCTCCAGCGTACCGAGGCCACCAGGCCGTCCTGGGTTTCATCCAGCGCATCCTCCGTGGACTTGGTGTGGATGGCCGCCGGGATCGCCAGCGAACCGTCCCAGGTGTGGATATTGTCGATGGTCTGGAACGACCACAGCGGGTAACCGTTGTTACGGTAGTAGGCGCGGTAGTGGCTGGCCCCCAGGTACCCCTGGTGCTCACGTGAAAACAGCTCGAACGGACCGGACGCCGACAGGTCGAACGACGTCTGCCGCGGGTCCCCTGCCCAGCGCCCCGTCCAGGTGCTGATGCCGCTACCGTCGGGCTTGACGGTACCGCTGGCGGCGGTGGCAAAGGCATCATCATAGCTGCGCCGACTGTGCTCGGCGTTCAGCTTCAGTTGCCAACCGTTGTCCAGCTGGTGCTCCAGGGTGGTGAACAGGGTTTTCGCGCTGCGCTTGTGGTAGCTCCAGTCCGACGCCGAGTTGAACGAGCGTGACGGGTTGAAGTGGCTGCCATCGGCGTTGTACATCGGAAAACCGTGGTTGCCCGCGCCGTCGTTGTCCATCTCCTGGTATTCCGCGCCCACGGTCAGCAGGGTGCTGTCGGTGACGTCCCATTCCAGCACGCCGTAGGCGACCTGCCGGTCCAGCGACTGGCGGTCGACATTGCTCTTGCTGTCGGTGGTCGAGGCCACGAAACGCCCACGCACATGGCCGCTTTCCGACAACTTGCCGGACACGTCCAGCTCGGTGCGGTAGTTGTCCCAGGAGCCGGCCTTGAGGGTCAGTTTGCGTTGGGTCTCGACGGTCGGTTTCTTGCGAATCAGGTTGACCGTGGCACCGGGATCGCCGGTGCCCGACATCAAGCCGGTGGCACCACGCACCACTTCCACCCGGTCGTACGACACCATGTCGGCGAGATCATCGCGGAACCCGTAGCTATCCGGGCGGTTGACGCCATCGACCTGGATGCTGCCGACCTGGAAACCCCGCACGTAGATATGGTTGGCGTCGCTACCGGCCGGCCCCATGCTGTCGACAACCACGCCCGGCGTCTGCTCGAGCACCTGGGTCACGTCCGTGAGGTTCTGGTCCTCGATCTGCTGGCGGGTCACCACGCTGACGGACTGCGGCGTCTCTCGTGCCGACAGGCGCAGGCCGGTCGCGGTGCTGGCGGAACCCGTGGTGTAGCTGCCGGTACCTTCGGTGGTGCTGCCCAGGCCCAGGGCATCGACACTGGTCGCGCCCAGCTCGACGGCGCCGTCGTTCTGCACCTTGCTCAGCACATAGCGTTTTTCGCCCACCTGCTGCACCCGCAACCCGGAGCCCTGCAGCAATGTGGCAAAACCGTGCTCCAGCTCGAAGCTGCCCTGCAGCCCCGATGAATGCAGCCCGGTGGTTTCGTCGTTGCTGAAGCTGATGGTCACGCCGCTGGCGGCGGCGAACTGGCTGATCGCAGCGGCCAGGCTGCCGGCCGGGATATCGTAGCGCTGCGGGGCGGCCCAGGCGGTCGAGGTCGCCAATGCGCCAGCGCACAGGCTCAATGCGAGGGTCGCCTGGCGGATGCTGCAGGCTAGCGAGGTACGGCGTGCGGACATGAAAAGGGGTTCCTGTACTGGTTGGCATGGACACGCTTGAAGCGCGCGCCCTGAAGAGCCGAAGCAGCACGAAAAATCTGCTACCCCAAATGCGAAAAATTCTCGAATGTTGAGAGAGGATGAGCAATCAGCCACGAAAAATTTTCAGAAGGGTGTGCTCTACCTACCCCATCCCAAGTGGCTCCAGGCGTACCCAATAGCGCGTCACCCGCCTTGCCCGAACCGGCAACGCGTCTTCCAGGCTGGCCAACGCAACATCGGTATCATCAAGATTGAACGCCCCCGACAGGCGCAATCCGGCAACCTCCTGCGCGCACCCCAGATACCCAGGCCGATAGCGCCCCAGCTCACGAACCACATCGCCCAGGCGCCAATCAACGCTGACCAGCATGCCCTGTGCCCAGGCCTGGGCGCCGGGCGCCAGGGGACGCAACGGCCCGATGCTATCGGCAGCGAAGCTCAGCCCATACCCGGCATCGATACGCACCACTTGCGACGTTTGCCCTGGCCGCACTTCCACGGCATGGGCAGCCACCGCCACGTGGCTCGTACCCGCGTCCTGACGCACGCTGAAGCGGGTGCCGAGGGCAAGGATCACGCCCTCAGCGGTGCGCACACTGAGCGGACGCGGGTCCTTGGCGGTCTCCACCAGGATCTCGCCCTGGCGCAGGTGGATCAGCCGCTGGCCAGCGTCGAAGCGGATATCGACGCGGCTGTTGGTATTGAGGTCCAGGCGCGTGCCATCGGCCAGGGTCACTCGGCGCCGCTCGCCGGTCCGGGTCGAGTAATCGGTGCTCCACGGCGAAATCCGATAGCCCTGCCAACCCACCACACCAGCACCGAGCAACAGCACCAGTGCCTTCACGGCATGGCGCCGATCCCGTCGGGCGATTTCCAGGGTCCGCGCGGCGCCGCTGGGGGCGTTGCCCAGGCGGCCTTGCAGCTCCTCCAGCCGCGCCCAGGCGGCGGCATGGCGAGGGTCGGCGGCGCGCCAGGCTTGCCAGGAGGCGCGGGTGGCGGCGTCGACGTTGCTGTCGTGCAAGCGCACGTACCAGTCCACGGCCTCGGCAAGAATGGCCTTCATGCACCCTCGACCAGCAGGCAATGCATCAGCCCGCGCGCCAGGTGCTTGCGCACGGTGCTCACCGAAACGCCGAGGCGTTCGGCGGCCTTTTCGTAGCTCAATCCGTCCAGTTGCACGGCAAGGAAGATCGCCCGGGTGCGTGGGCCAAGACCGTCGAGCATCCGGTCGATGGCCATCAGGGTATCGAGGATTGCGGCGTGGGTTTCGGCGGAAGGTGCGTAGTTCTCCGGCTGCAGCGCCAGGGCTTCAAGATAGGCGGTTTCCAGGCTGCGGCGGCGATAGAGGTCGATGACCAGGCCCCGGGCGATGGTGGCCAGGTAGTGACGGGGCTGATTGAGGGTGCCGGCGGTGCGCGCCAGCAGCACGCGGATGAAGGTGTCCTGGGCCAGGTCGGCGGCATCGGCGGAGCTGTTCAGGCGTTGGCGCAGCCAGCCGTGGAGCCAGGTGCTGTGCTCGCGGTAGAGCGTTTCCAGGCCGCAGTGGACAGTGCCGGCGGGAACAACGGTGGACATCACGCCCTCCCCCAAAAGATTACCAGGTGCGAATAAGAATTTGTCGCAAGTGTACTCAGTGAGGGCGGGATTGGGAATGGTGGCAGGTACGCTCACATTGCTGGAAAGCCTTTCATGAACGGATCGATTGCCTGCATCAGCTGCGCAACCATTGATCCGCCCATGATGGATCGTCGTCAGTTATGAAACGACTGCGCCAGAAACTCGGTGATCTGCAAGGCAATCTGCTGCTGGATCAGCGCCCGTGGCCGAGCGTTATCGCCATCCCGGCAAATGACGCCATCACCGGGTGCGTCCTCTTCGAGCAACGCCAATGCGCCGGGTTTGCACATGGACAAGAAGCTGAAGTGGCTGGCGTCCTCGATCTCGACATAACGACTCGTCGTCTGAGGCAAACGCTTGGCCAGGTCGGCGGACTCAAGCTGTGCCGGAAGGTCTTCGGAGGGCGCGCCCGCCGCGATCACCAACGTCGGCACCGGCAATGCCGCCAGACTGGCATTGGTCATGCCCCGTGACAGGCCCAGATCCAGGGTCACGATGGCCGTGACACGCTTGTCACGCAGATCGTCGTCCAATCGGGCTTTCGATGCCGGGCTGCGGTCAGGGTTGATCTGTTTGTATACGTTGCAACTGGCCAGCTGCGGATGGGCGATGCAGTCCTGGACAAAGCGCTCGGCGTCGAACCGGGCACCGGCGATTTCCAGGGCCGTCCAGCCGCCCAGCGAATGGCCTGCCACCGCGATCTTGCCCACCGCCACCGTTCCGAACTTTGCCGGCTGAGCCATCACCGCATCGATGGCCCGTTGCAGGTCGATGGGACGCTGCCACAACTGTGCCGCGGCTTCAGGGTCGCGATTGCGGGTGGTGGTGCCGGGATGGTTGACCGCCGCCACGATGTAACCCTGCCGAACCAGCGCGGTGGCCAGCCATGACTGGTTTCCCCAGTTGCCGCGGTAGCCGTGGGACAACACCAGCAAGGGGTGCGCGCCTTTGGCCGGAGGCGCATCGCGCACGGCGGGATCGCCGACAAACACCGGTGTATCACCGATCAATTGCGGTGTAGCGGTGGTTGTAGCCGGGTACCAGACCGCCAGTTCCAGCGGGCGGTCATTTTGCTTGTCCGCCAGGGTAGCGGTGCGAAAACCGATGGGTGTGTCGCCGGCAAACGCCGGTAGGCTGAAACAGATGGAGAGCAAGAAGCCGAGCAGTGTTTTCATTGTTTTTATCTTCCTTGATGGGATCAGCGCCAGCAGGGCGCGATCGGGTGCGTGGGGAACGTATCGCCCCCTCACGTTGCCTTCAATCAGAACAGCCCGCCCATGGTCAACGTCAAGCCGCCACCAGCCTGCACCCCGATGTTGAATCCGGCGGAAAAGATCACACCCTTTGCCGAGCGCAGAAGACGCGGCAAGGTGTCCTGTGGCAGAAGCGCACCGCCCGCCCCCACTGCGGCGGTGCTCATGATCAGCAATTTGGGGTCCAGACCGAACAGCACGCCCGACCCGCTGCCACCACCGACCAGGCCCAGCCCGCCTTCGAGGAACACGCATCCACCTTTGAAATCGTCGCGGACCAGGCCACGGCCAGCGACCGAGTCAGCCACCAGCACCGTGCCGATCGCCGGGAAATCTTCATTCGCGCCCACCGCGCCGACGCTCTTGCCACGTACCAGCAAGTTGATCTTGCCAACCCGCGGCAGGCGCGCGCCCACGCCCACCCCGATCCCGAGCGAGCCGTAGCGAAACTGTTGTTCGGCCTTGTCGGGATCGGTCAGGGTGAGCAGACCGCCGCTGGCGGCAGCGAACATCACCGTCAGACCACCACCGCTGGCCGTCTTGTATTTCCAGTCGCTGACACTCAGGGGTAATGTGACTTGCATGTGAACCTCCTTGTATTGGCAATACCATCCGGCGCTGGCGAATGCGTATGCCCGGACCGCCAGCAGCATAGCAACTCGTTTATTTTGTGAGGCACCGGTTCAGTCAGAAATCTGGACGCCGCAGTCGAAAGCCGAAGCTGCCAGCTTGGCCATCTCAAGCCTACTGTCCGGCCCGGCACCATCCTCGATCATCCAGGTCGCCGACAACCCTGCCCATGCCAGCACCCATTGCAAAAGCCTGCGCCGATCAATACCGGCAGCAGCCGAGATGATCGCTATCCGACGTGCAAAGGCCCCCGGTGCCAGCGCGCTTGCATCGTCGGGGTTGCAGAGGATATTGGCGTAATCGAAGCCTCGCTCGCCGTACAAACCCTTGGGGTCGATGGCGAGCCATCCGGCCGCCCCGAAATCCAGCACATTGCCGTGATGGATATCGCCGTGCAGCACTACCACATCCTGCGGTTCGGCCAAAAGCGCCCTCGCCGCCCTGGCACTGTGTTCCAACACCCCGCCGTGAGTCGCCGCCGCACTCCACAACGCTTCGAACCATTGCACCAGCGGAACCAGCGCAGGCATTGGCTCAGCGCGTGGGGCGTGTAGGCGGGCTACCACCGCGCAGAGGATGCGCGTGGCTTCATCATCCCGGCCATCGGCAACCATCTGCGCCAAGGATGCCGAGCCTTGCGCCCGCGTCATCAACAACGCCTCACCATCGTGAGCCAGCACCGAGGCCGCACCATCACCGCCCCACCAGGTCATGAGCTGGTTGCCGGCCTGCTCTTCAGGTGATTGCGCGATTTTCAGCATGGCGGGTGTATCGCCCTGGCGAACCGGGAGGAGATGGCCGTTCAACGAAACGAACGCGTCCCCATCGAGGGTCAGCCCCCATCGTTTCAGGTAGTGGTCAAACATGGTTTCATTACTCGCGATTCGCTTGTGAACGGGGCTCTATGAGCCGGTGAACATCCATCGATGCCGTTCATTTGGAAATCACTATCCTGACGCGACGATTACCCGAGTACCAGCAGATGCTATCCGCACACCAAGCCAGCGCCATCGTCCTCGACCTTCATAAAGACATCATCCGAGACGGCCGCCCGGAACGGTTCGTCATTCAGTCCTGTGAACTCACTGCGAAGGGTGACTACTGGGTAGTTCGTTGCAACAGCGAGGACTGCGTGGTGCATGGCAAGACCGAGTACTGCTACGTCGGCGTCAACGCCCACCTGGTCGATGTGAGAAGCGGCGCGCTCGAAACGGTCGCCAGCTGCTTCACTATCGAGGAATACCTGCAGGACAAGGACGACCTTCATGCCGCAGCGGGCAAAACCTATGTGCTGGCGCCTTCGTTTACTCGTGAAAGCAGAACGGCAGTGATCAATCTGCGACAGAAGCTCGCCTACTCCTATCCCGACACCCTGTTCCTTCTGAAGGGGGCAGGCCGGCTTTGGTTCAAGGGTATCCGCCGGCAACTTGAAGATACCCGACAACTGCTCGCCATCGAAGGTATCACGACGCAGATCGAGCTACATGCCGACCCACTGGACGCCATCCTGATCGGGCCGCAAATCTGGTACACCGAAGCGGTATTCAATGCGCTGCGCAGGAAGCCACTTCACCACGGCGAAGCTGCTGAATGACGTTTTGTTCGATGTAACCTGCCCTGCAACTGCCTCAACGGGAGAGGTCTGCCAGTAACGTCTTGACCGCCCCAGGCCCCATGGCACTCAAAACCTGCGTGGCGGCCTCGCGCATCGGTTGCCAACGGCCACGCTGAAAGATCGACCGATCATGGCAAGGCAGGTCGCCGTCGCCCATCGACGCATAGAGCGCCCATACGCGGTTCAATGGCGCCGCAATCGAATCAGGCAAGGCATTACCGACGACCTGAAGCGCGTCCTGTACATGACGCATCCTGGCGTTCCACACCTCGCAGGCCAGGCAACCCGGCAGCGCTTGCTCCTGCTGTGTTGCGGTCATGGCAACGAACTCCAACGCCGGAATCAAACGCGCTATCGCGTCGACAGACTCAAGTTCATCTGCGCCATACCACTGGCAAATCAGGTCGACAAAATCAGGCATCTCGCTGGCCTTTGAGGTTGAGGTGTATCAGCAGGAACACGGGTGTTCGGCATGGAACACTACCTTGCACGCGCTGTACACCCATTGCCCAAGCCCTTTGCCAGTCACTACTTATAAAGCGCTCAGAAAGACAGCGAGAATCAGATTAAGCCCCTTCCTTGTAGTCCATTTCCCAAACATACTTCTGCCGCCTTTTTTCCGTTGCGACTGCTCTGATCGGGCTCTAGTCTCGGGCGAGTCGCTGGTGTTCAGCGACCGGCTTTGACAGGCCGCAACGGTATTAAGCATACGGCTAGCCTTCGATGGTGGCTGTACGTGCGGGCACGCTTGCGTGCGCCGGAACTTTGCTTATTCCGCCGGTCTGTCAACCCACGTACAGCTGCCACCCTACTGTTTGACAGCAGGCAGGTGGCAGCCCTTCGAAAGGAATAAGTACATGCTCAAGATCGTCCCCGACCCACCCCACAATCACCACTCCCTCGAAGACACCCTCATCCAGGCCACCGAGTACGCCCTGTGTGCATTGACCGTGGCCCATCATGCCGTACAGCTAAAACCCAGATCGCCCGCCGCGATCCTGATGATGGCGTCGATGCATGAGATGGAAGCCCTACGCGTACTGCTGGAATCGGCATTGATCCAGGTACAGATGCCGAACGCGCAGCCGCGTCCGTTGCACTAGACCCCAAGGCCTGTGGCACCTGAGCTGACGCCATCGCATCCCACTGTGGGAGCGGGCTTGCCCCGCGATAGCGTCAGACCAGGCAGCGAAAACTTCAGGGAGATCCAATAATGACCACAGACACCACCACACCCCACACCACCGTGGGCAAGACCAAGTTCTACCAGGGCGACGGCCAGACCGACCCACTGTTCTGCATCGAACCCGGCATCCCCTGCCAGCATGCCCGCGACCAGGCCTCGGAACTGATGGGCTGCGTACGCGACCTGACCATCACCGGGATCATGGAGGAGAAACCGCAGATGCTCTGGGCGGCGTACTACCTGAGCGCGTTGGCCAAGGCGCTGATGGACGATGCGGAACTGGGCATGAGCCACTGAAGCGAGAGAAGACTTGGGCTTACCTTGCAACAGGTAAGCCCTCTGGACTAAAGCAGCGAACTGGCAACAGCAAATGGATGCAATCAAGCGTTAATGACACGCCAGGAAAGTTACCGCCCCAAAATAAAAGAGCCGCGCGGCGCGCGACTCTTTTATTTTACCTGACCGCCCCTTTAAAGTGATTGCAGAGAAATACTGGCGCTTGTAGAGTCTTGCTGACTATCAGCATCCATCCAGACCCACTGCGTGCCGTCGCCTTGCAAGTTATTGCTGATACTTTGAATCTGAGTCGCAACGATGGTGACGGCGCCTTGCTCCGAAGCCGTAGGCCCAATATTGGTGACTTGGCCAGCCAGCAGGCCATTGGAGGTTTCATTAACAACAAACACAGTAGCAGCCGCTTCCCGGAACTGGCACGAGATAAACTGAGTAATTTTGCTAACGATGGTCAGATTCATCCACTTTGACGGAGGCACTGCATAGTAGCGGTTATATTTATTGAACGGATACTGCTCACCATTCGCCTGCAGCTGGCTATTGTTCAGCCCGCTTGTATTGGTCGGCATGCTGGTACTGCCCAGCCACAGCTCGACCTGTGCGATGCCACTGTTGCTGGGCAGCGAAACCGAAATGGTCTGGGTGTCGGTACCCGAAACAAAGCCCATCGAGGCCAAGCCGGCATTGGCAGTGGTACCTGGAACAGTAATGCGTGCAGGGGCTTGACTATTGCTCCATACCACATTGACAGTGGCATTATTATCACTACCTGCAGAGTTATAGATGAAAATCCCGTAAATCTGGCCAGGGCGCAACGTCGTGCAGGTAGCCGTATCACCCGGAGTCAAAGTGATCCGTTGGCCACCGTTCCAGTTTATTTGTGAGGCTGCGATAGCGAAGCTTTCCATGGGATAGTCCTTTAGTAGATGTAGCATGATAGACGCGCGTACGTCCCTAACATCCGTTGCGCGACTACGAGCTTAGCCATCACATAAAAATATGCTATGGAGCGCTTAGAATCTTTGGGAATTAGTGAGTAGTAGCTAAAAGCCACTCATCCTTCAATTAAAACTTAAGTAACATTCATACTAAAGTAAGTACTGGAATAGCACTTTCTACAACAGGCTGAAATCCATTACGTTTCAGCGCCCATCGAAAACATTAGGCCTGCTGGCTTTCACGATAGAAATTTGTGCGATAGCAGTTGATCGCTTTATTCGAACTACCGTCCAGTCAATGCATACAACTGCCACCCTCCCGATTGCCAAAACGCTGGTGCCCGCATCATCGAAAAACCGTAATGCTGAAGATCCTCCCCGACCCACCCCACAGCCACTACTCCCTCTGTGAGAGCGAGCGGGCCGGGGTAGCGCTCGGTCTCCAGGCGCTACGCGATTTCAAAGATGAGCCTGAATAACAGGCGTTGCCATGGGGCGCACGCACTCCGTCGGACCATGAGAACTAAAAGTCCGGCCCTGGGTCTCATTCGCACCCCAAACCCTCGCCCCTCGGAGGCGTACAAACCATGAAACATAAACTGGTGGCCATCTTCGCTTGTACATTGGCGCTTGGCGCTACTGCGTTGTTGCCTGCGGATGTCTCACCCATTGGCTCAGCCTATGCCAAAGGCGGTGGCGGTGGCGGTGGCGGTGGCGGTGGCGGTGGCGGTGGCGGTCATGGTGGTGGGAACGGTGGCGGCCACGGCGGCGGCATGGGTGGACACGATGGTGGCCGTTCCGGCTTTGGTGGTGATCACACAGGCAAGGCCAGTCGCGATCACGGCGTCAGCGGCAACCGATACGGCAGCCTGCGAAATGATGACAATGGCCATGGTTCCGTTACCTCTGGCGTAGCCCACTCCAAGGATACCCGCGGCCTGTCCAAATCCACCGCTGTCTCGCAGACAACCCCTGGGGATCATAACCAGAAGGGCCTGAGCAACGCAGTCCGGTCTTCGTCCAAGAACGATCGGTAAGCTGAGAGTTCCCACGACTCCATGCCCAGCTTCGTGCTGGGCTTTTTGCATCAGCTTCAGAGCACTCCTGGCCTGGAGGCGCCCAAGCGCAAGGTCGCTCAGCGCAATGACCCGGCATACGAGCGGGAGAGGATTGACGAACTGGCTGAGTTCATTGAATTCCATCTCTTGGATGAGCTGGCTGACCAAAGGTGCGTAGAGGGTTTCTGTCTAAATGCCAGAGCCGGGCTTGAGAGGGAGGTCCCCAGGCTAGAGGCATTCAAGGAGTCGTGGTGTACTGCAGCAGCTCGGTAGGTCTGGTACAAGTACAACCACTAAGGCATGTGGCGCCTGAGCTGATGTCATCGCGGGCAAGACCAAGTTCTACCAGGGCGAAGGCCAGACCGACCCGTTGTTCTGCATCGAACCCGGGATCCCTTGCCAGCATGCGCGGGATCAGGCCTCGGAACTGATGGGCTGCGTGCGCGACCTGACCATCAGCGGGATCATGGAGGAGAAGCCGCAGATGCTCTGGGCGGCGTATTACCTGAGCGCATTGGCCAAGGCGCTGATGGATGATGCGGAATTGGGGATGAGCCACTGAAGGTCAGCCCTTTCAAGGTGTTGAGAATTGGTGTTCGGCTTGGAACTGCCGGGGTCGCTTTGCGACCCTTTCGCGACACAAGGCCGCTCCTACAGGGGGAGCGGCCACCGGTAGGAGCAAGCCTGCTCTCACGCCGACGATGCTTGCAACGCTGTTCTCCTTCAAACCGGCCAGCACCTGATTCGTCGATCATACCGGACGAATCCCGCCACGCTTGGTAAACTGGCAGCCATTCACTCTTTCCATCGCCAGCCAGCGCACCCCGCCGCCTGGCTTCGCTGAGTTCGTGCCCCAGACTTATGCATTCTCAAGCCGCCACACCCGCAACCCCGCGCCCCGAGCCATCCCGCCGCTTCTCCGTGGCCCCCATGATGGATTGGACAGGCGCTTCATATCCCCCCTTAAACACGCGGCCTCCAGCATCATATCTCAACATTCGTACCATTTTTGTACCATCCCTTAGCTTCCACGTTTAGCGGACCACCGCTTTTAGCAACCCCGAGAAACGTCTTCTTCACTCAAGCGCACCTTGGCACATCAACCTCCTCCGTAACGACCATTTCGCAGCGATGACGGATGGGGTCAACCACCTAGTGTACTGTCTCGGAAATACGTTCTCTATTAACGAGTGGCTTGGGTGTTGGGCCAGGGCGCCGCGATGAGTCATAGCAGGTCTATGGCTAGGAGTGGCATCGCCGGCTGGGTACCCAAGACGGCGCCAAAAGTGAACAGCTTATTTCCGAGACAGGACACCAGGAACAGCGGCTTGTAGCAGACTGTGAATGATCCCACACCATTCTCCCCCTCCTTCCACACCTCGACTCGTGCTCCGCCCGATCCGTCCTGTTTTGGTGCTTAACCGCTAAGCTAGTTACCATTCTACTTATTGATGAAGCGAGATACTTGCCACGCATATGATCGTAGTGTACAAACGTATGGCACATAGACACCATACCAGTCGGAGATTCTTTAAATATGGACATATTGAATAGCCTAGTATCTGAACTAGCGACGCATATCAACTCAGGGAAAGCAATACTGTTCACTGGTGCTGGCTTCTCCTCTACCAGCATAAACATCCAAAACGATGACCTCCCTCGCGCCACTGAACTAGCCCGTAAGATCTGTGAACTTGGCAAATTTGAGATTGACGACGACCTTCGCTATGCCTCCGAATACTACCTTGACAAAGACTTGGGCAAGGAAGCTCTTATCGACTTATTAAAGACCACGTTCACTTGCCGCGAAACCACACCTGCTCAACAAGCAATAGCAGCTGCCAACTGGCGCCGAATCTACACCACCAATTATGATAACACCCTTGAGCAAGCCGCCCTTGCCAACTCAAAGCTGCTGGAAACAGTTGACATATCACGCTCACCTAAAGAATTTACGAAAAATGCAAAAACCTGCATCCACCTTAACGGAGCAATTACCAAGCTAACCCCTAGCACGCTAGAAAATCAATTCAAACTATCAACATCCTCTTACGTGAGCCCAGATAGCTTTTTATCTTCACCCTGGCACTTTCAATTCAAACGAGATCTTGATACTTGCAGCGCCCTAGTCTTCATTGGCTACTCACTTTACGACATTGAAATACAAAAAATCCTATACGAAAACAGACACCTAGTTGAAAAAACTTATTTCATCACGCAGAAAAATCCCTCATCAAAAAGCACATTCACTCTTAAGAAATACGGCCAAATACTGGCAATTGGCGTGGAAGAATTTGGCAATCTGCTTGCCCCACTTCTCTGCTCGGAAGAACGATCAACCACTGAAAACCTATCTGCCATCAGGGCGTATGAACCAACTGAGAGTGATACACCTATCAGAGATAGGGATGTAGAGAGCCTCATTCTCTATGGAGATACTACTCAGGCCGCAGTTGATCGATACATTTTACGTGACCCAGACGTCCCCTTCCTAGTAAATAGAAAGGAACTTGAAATTGTTGAGCGCTTTACCCAAGCTAAGCGCCACACTGTGCTTATCGGCACATTTGGCAACGGTAAATCACTGCTCCTTCAGCAGATTGCACCTTACCTGTTCACTAAAGGGTACGATGTCTACTTCTTAAGCGATCCAGATGGCGATTTCAGCCAAGACATTGAAATCATCCGGGGCGGCAAGAAATCTGTAGTACTAATAGATGATTACCCTCATCACATTGACCTAATTAAAACCATAGGACACCTACACCCCGAAAACGTGCATATCATCACGACAGCAAGAATATACGCACACGAATATCTCCGAAACAAACTCAAAGATTACAGCTTCAGCTATCAAGAATTAAGTATTGATCAGTTATCGGAACAGGAAACAACAGAACTGATTGAGATCATTGACAATCTCGGGGCATGGGGAGACAAAGCATACTATTCACAACAACAGAAATTTAGCTTCCTAGCGAACGATAACGACTCACAGATCTCCCTCACACTTTTATCACTCTTCAACTCCGACCAAATAAAGAAACGCGTAGCCGCGCTTCTTAATTTCTTTGGCGACGGCCAAACCCCACAAGAACAGCTATATAAAGACACCGCATTCGCCATTGCACTGATTGAGATTATTGGGCTTCAAACGTCCAACAGCCTCATATCAGAAATCGCCTTGAATGACGAAATTTACTCTGATGCACTCAGGCAAAATGAATCTTTCCAACAACTATTCCGCCTCAGCGATAGTGGTGTACGATCCAAATCAAGCCTCTTCAGCATGGCATTAATTCGAAACCATTTCCTGCCGTCTTACACAGTACCTCAGTTACTGCGCATTGCAAAAAAATACGGCGCAATGGATAACAAAAATCAGTTTGAAAACGAAGCATTTAGATCTGTAGTTAAATTTTCATTTATCGAGCGCCTGCTGCCAGATGCAAACAAAAAATCAAACATTCGAGACTACTATGAGCGACTAAAGAATAATGTAGACTGGCTAAAGTCAGACCCTCATTTCTGGCTCCAATATGCAATGGCTCAGATACCATTCAAAGAGTATGCAAAAGCCCAACAGTACATAGATCAATCTTATGCACTAGCTAAGAAAAAAATCAACTACCACACAAACCATCACGACACTCAACAGGGTAGGCTCTATCTTTTAATCGCACTGGAGCCCAAAACTGACGCTCCGCACGAGTACTTTAGCAAAGCACATAAGCTGTTCTGCAAAATTGACAATGACATATACAAGTTTCGGCAGGTCATTCGATACACCGATTACTACGAAACATGCTATACAAAAATCGCCAAAAGATATCAAACTGAATTCGAGCACGCTTGCAAAAGAATGGTAAACGACATTGATCAATTGATAAAAGACAGAAGCGACAGCTCTTTCAATGCGCCAGTTCTTATTCGTACACGGGAGCAATTAAGCAAAGTGCTGGATGCCATTTTGGCAAAGCGATAGCACGTTTACACACCCGATTGTACTGAAGTATTGACAAGAAAAGCGCCCAAGCCCGATACACAACGGGCTTGGGCGCTTTTTTCTACCTGCTGGTGAAGAGTCTAAAGGACATGGAGGGTTATAGGATGGCGCTCGGTTTGAACCATTTTTGCCCAGTAATACGGACTGCCTATCTACCGGACTCGCCATAGCTGATCGATCCGCGTGGTGTAAGACCGACTCATCATCTCGCGCCGCATCCCCCAGTCAGGGGTGTCGGGGACGCTGGCCGTACGCATCATGCCTCGGCCGTACTTGCCATTGATTTCGTCCAGCATCGACATCAGTCGATCGCATGCCGCCGGCTGCGTCACTGCGAACAGATCATCGCTGAACTCCCCCGGCTGTCGCAGATCCATCAGCAGGACCTCAGCCTTGCTGTAGCGGAAGCCCGAGCGGTAGACCTGCCCCACCGCTTCGGTGGCTGCCCTGGTGAGCAGCAGCGTATCGTTGGTTGGGTATGGCAGCTCGACCAAGGCGCCCTTGGCATACTTAGCTTCATCCGGATTGAACATCCCGGTACGGATGCTGACCCGCATGCGCTTGCATACAGATCCCTGGGCGCGCAGCTTCTCCGCCGCTCGCGCCGTGTAGGTGGCCACTGCCTGCCTGATCGGTGCGAGCTCCGTCAGCCGCTTGCCAAACATCCGACTGCAGCAGATCTCCTGCTTCGGCGGGTCTGCCTCGTCCAGCTCGAGGCACGGTGTGCCGGCGAGCTCGCGCGCGGTCTTCTCCACCACCACGCTGAACTTGTCGCGCAGCATCCGCGGGTCTGCCTTCGCCAGATCCATGGCCATGCGGATGCCCATCGCCTCGAGATGCGCCGTCATTCGCCGGCCGATGCCCCATACCTCCTTCACCTCGGTGTTGCGCAGCACCCAATCCCGCTTGAAGTCATCGGTGATATCGACCACCCCACCGGTGTGCGCCTGCAGGCGCTTCGCCGTGTGGTTGGCGAGCTTTGCCAGGGTCTTGGTGCGGGCGATCCCAACGCCGACGGGTATGCCGGTACAACGCAGCACCTTGGCGCGCACGTCACGGCCGAACTGTGTCAAGCTCCCCTGAACACCCGTAAGATCAGCGAAGCACTCATCGATCGAGTAGACCTCAGCCGCAGGAACCATCGACTCGATCAGCGACATGACCCGCTCACTCATGTCGCCATACAGTGCATAGTTGGACGAGAACGCCACGATGCCATGCCGGCGCAGCTTCTCCTTGGCCTGGAAATAGGGCTCGCCCATCTTCACGTACGGCTTGGCGTCGTATGACCTGGCGATCACACAGCCGTCGTTATTGCTCAGCACCACGATGGGAGTCTTGGCCAGATCTGGCCGGAACACGCGCTCGCAGCTCGCGTAAAACGAGTTGCAGTCGATCAGCGCGAACACCTGGTCACTGGGCATGATCGCGCACGCTGTAGCGAACAACACCCCAGATGACCAGGTCGTCGCCTTCCATGACGTGCCGCGGTGGGTAGGCGGGATTCTCTGATTGAAGGACCAGCACGCCGTCGCGCCGGTACAGGCGCTTGCAGACGGGCTCGCCGTTGATCGCGGCGATCACGATGTCGCCGTGCTCAGCCACCTTGCTGCGGTCTACGATGAGAAGGTCGCCCGAGAAGATGCCGGCGCCCTGCATGCTGTCGCCCTCCACCTGCACCAGGTACACGTGAGGGGCACGCAGGTCGAACAGCTCGTCGAGGGAAATATGGCGCTCCAAGTGATCCGCCGCTGGCGAAGGGAATCCGGCCGGCACACGGAACGAGTACACCGGTAGCAGCGCAGGGCCGCCCGTCGGCGCGCCAAGGAAGGTGATGGTCATGGCAGATCAACTCAAATGAATAGCTGTATATTCGTACAGTAAACTGTCAGACCGTTCCGGCGTCAATGCGCGGACGCGAGGCAGCCGACAAACGAGCGAGGTGTGGTATGTGCGGGAGGTACTCGATCTACGAGAGCATGGACGACTACCTGAGGCAGCTGGCCCTCGATCTGGTGGTCATCAACGGGTATGACCATGAGCGGATCAACCGGTACAACGTGGCGCCCTCTACCCGTGTAGAGCTGATAAGGCCAGTGCCTGGAGGGTTGAGCGTCGATCGAGTGAAGTGGGGATGGTCGCCATTCTGGGCGAAGGGGAAGCGGCCCGACCCGATCAATGCGCGGGCCGAGACGGTGATGACGGGGAAGTTCTTTAAATCGCTTTGGCCCAATGGCCGAGCCTTGGCGCCGGCCAATGGCTGGTTCGAGTGGATACCCGATCCTGCGGACCCAAAGCGCAAGCAGCCCTACTACATCCAGGCAGCGGATCAGGCCCCGCTGTTCTTCGCGGCGCTGGCTGAAGTCCACCCCGGCATCGAGCCGGACGAACACGACGGTTTCGTGATCATCACCGGGGCAGCCGACCAAGGACTCGTCGACATCCACGACCGTAAGCCGTTGGTCCTCAGCCCCGCATTGGCGCGCGAGTGGATCGACTCAGCCACCTCGGAGGAACGCGCCAACGAAATCGTCCAGACGGTTTGCCGCCCGGCGAGCGACTTCAAATGGCACCCCGTGGACAAACAGGTGGGCAACGTGCGCAATGAAGGAGAGACGCTGATTCGCAAAGTGGATGCGAAAACGCAGTGAGTGCGCCATCTGAATATCAAAAGCCCAGCACAAAGCCGGGCTTGGCCGGACAACCCGCTCACTTAGGCGTGCGCGCCGGGTCGTCTAGATTGCGCTGCTGCCCCATGCCCTCGCCTTGCTATTCCTCATCCATGAGCGGATCGTCCTCCACTGAGTCAGGATATTCGCAATGGGCGAAAACAAGGCAAAACTTGATCTCACCATTAGATCCATAACTTTAGAAACCAGCATTCTTAGACAGAAGACCCAAGACCGCAGAAGAAGCAACTATAAATGTACCACCCTTTCCAGCGAGGCTAGGCGAATCTTATATCTGTATAGTTACTCAACAACCAGAAGACATCTTTAAAGCATCACGATAATCGGTAAGCAAAGGCATTAAGTTCGCGAGATAGTCACCATGACCCCGAATATTACTTAGAGCATAACGGGCATCCGAAACGCAAATTATACCATGCCCCAAACTATTCGCCCCCACATTCGATATCCCTCTTCTAGCAGCATCAGAAGCATTAGCAGTGAGCATTACAAATGCATCAACCCCCATAATTCTTCGAGTAGACCAATGAGCGAAAAGATGTCGGACATCTCTGTACATCTTTAGGTTATTAATCGCCTTAACGATGCCAGCCAACATTTCAGGGAGACTGTGCTTCGTCGCGAGATCATCACACTCTCCAAACTCGTCCACTTGCTTTTCAAGATGAATAAATACATCAAGATCATTCAACCTAGCAACTTTTTCGGATTGTTCATCACCTTTAATTGAATAAAAAAGATTTAGCAACCGCCTCATATTTAGGTCTGCCCAACCATACTCTTGAACAAACTCCCCCAACAGCGCATGATCAGAAGAATTCAATGGCAGGGTTTTTTCAACTCCACCACGTTCGTAGACATCCTTCGCCTCCACTAGAACTGAATTCTCGTGTCTTTCTGACATAGTCACTTACTCCTTTATCGAAAGTGACGGAATACTACCGCAACAAAATAGCAACCGGAAATACCCAAGGAGCGGACGGCGATGAGAGAGCGATCTCCACCGCCTTGCCTCGGTTACCCTTTGTTACTTGATGATTTCGCGGACATACGCCTGGCAGGCCCGCAGCGCGATCATTCCTTGATCGCCTTCGTCGGTGATGGCGATAATTCGTCGAGCATGCGCTGGGTCAAGTTGGGCGCGTAGGGCTCCATCCACCACGCTTCCGGTGCCGGCGGGCGCTCGCACCCCACCGCCACAACTCTGGGCGGCAACAGATCCGGCGTCGACCAGGACTGACAGCCGCAGATCAGCAGTAGCAAGCCGGTCGCGCAGGCGAGCCTGAGCTTGTTGAGCATCGTTCATCTCCTTCCAGTGGGTTTGGTCCTGTGCCTGCAGGCGGTCTTCCAACTCGCGCCTGGCTGCCTGCTGCTGTTCTAACTGACCGAGCACCGCCACCGCAGCACCCTCCCGCTCCCGGCCGTGCTCCAGATCCTTTGTCGCAAGCTGCTGCTCATAGCCCGCCGCCTGCGTGGCCAGCTCGTTGGCCTGCCACAACCAGGCAAGCCGCGCACCGACCACCGCCCCGAACACCAGGGCCAGGAGGGCGAGCCGAGAATCGAGGCCCATCAGAACAGCACCTGCTCGGCACGCCTGTAGATCGCCAAGCGATCTTCCAGGCCATTCAGGCCGCCGTTTATGCGCCGCGTGATGGCTTCGAATGCCGCCGGCCCCTTGTCGGCCAGCGAGTTAAGGCCCGCCTGATGCCAGAACCACCCGGCCGAGTTAGCGGCATGCTCAGGGCGCTCGAGGAGTTCGGGGTGGGCCAGCAGGTTCAGGCCCAGGGCCTCGCCACAGCGCTTGTAGTTGTCGTGCCCGGTGACCTGAATCAGGCCACGGCCGCGGTACTTCTGGCCGTCACCGTCGGCCTCGGGCGTGTTGCCCAGGCGGGCAGCGAGCTTGCCAGTGTCGTACTTCGACAGGTACTGATCGCCGCCCAGCTCGCGGACGTAGCGCAGCTGGCCCGACTCATGGCCGACCTGGGCGAGCCAAGCACGCTTGCGAAAGGGAGTGACGATCCCCCACTTCACCATCGACGCGTTCAAGACAGGAAGAAAAACGCCGGCTTGGCTACCGGCGTTGGGGAGGATCTGCTGCAGCTGCTTGAGGGTGACTGTCATTTTGAATCTCCTGTTATGGCCGCTCAGGCCGGGTTGACCGCGACCACCTTCAGTGGCTTGTCGGATTTCGATTTCTTGCCCTTGCCTTTGGCCTTGGCCTTGCCCTTCTTCCCACCGTTGCACTCCACGGCGGTTGACCAGCCAGAGGCATCGAACGTCTGCTCGACGCTGTCGACCAGGTACTGCCCGTCCAGCCCATCCTTGAAGCCCTTGGCATTGATCACCCGTTCAGCGAACAGATCGGTTCGTCCGGCCATCTGCAGGCGCACGCCGGCCGTGCTGCGGTTGAATGCCGCGAGCTTGGCTTTGGCCGCCTGCTGGGCTGCCGACTTGTTCGGGTAGATGTGGCGATCGGTGTGCACGCCCGGCAGGCCGGAGGGGGCGTCGTCGTTGCTCAGCTCGATGACGGCCAGTTCTCCCGTCTTCTTGTCCTGGTGCGTGGTCTTCACGGCCGCCTGCGCGTTGCGATCGCCGAGTCGGAACTGCCACCGGCTCACATCCGCCGGGGCGATCGTGACTGTGCCAAAGGCCTTACCGCCGGCACTCAGGCTGGCTTCACGAGGCATGACCAGCAGCTTTCCGTCGGCCACTTTCGCCGTGCAGTCGTACTGCTTGGCCAGGCGGGTGATGAAGTTGAAGTCGGATTCGTTGCGCTGGTCGAAGCGATCGACCTTCGTCTGCACAGGACAGACCGGTGTCCAGCCGTTGCGCGCGGCGATGTCGCGGACGATCTGCGACAAGGGCACACCTTCCCAACTACCACTGCGCGTGGTCTTGCCGGTGCCGCGCATATCGCTGGCCTTGCCACGGATCACCATGGTGCGAGGTGGCGCCGAGACCTCGATCTCGTCGACAGTGTATCGCCCCAGGCGAGCCAGCGCCTGGCCAACGTAGCCCAGGTGGACTTCGATCCGGGCGCCCCTGGCAGGCAAAGCCACCGCAGCATCGCGGTCATCGATCCGCAGCTCGAACTCGTCGGAGTCCATGCCGGGCTTGTCGGTGGTTCTCAGCAGGATCAGTCGGTCGTTGATCAGCGTCGTGATGTCCCGGCCATCAGCGACGATGCGGAAAGTGGGTTGCATAGCCCCTCCAGAATGAAAGAGCCCCGCACTGGGCGCGGCTCGGTGTGTGGCGGTGGGTCATCCCCACAACTCGATTGTCTCGATCGACGGTGCTGCCAGCTCGGGCAGCACGATGATCACCCCGGCGCGGTAGGGCTGTGGCTCATCCGCCAACCCAGGGTTCTCCTGCAGCACCAGCTCGACCGTGCCGTTGAGGTGCCCGTAGTGCTGATAGCACAGCGTGTCGAGCAGATCCCCATCAGACGTTCTGCATGTCATTGCCATAACTCACGAACTCCAGTGAGAAACCCTGCTTGCGCGGAATGCCGCCGGCCAGCAGCGCGCCCTGTTCTTCATCCAGGCTGGTCAAGCACCAGGTGCCCAGCACGTCGCCGTAACCGGTCACCAGGCTGACCGGCTGTAGCCGGCGGACGATTGTGCGCAGCGCATCCAGCTGCTTGATTCCGCCCCTGCTGGTGAAGATCACCCCCTTGAGCGTGATCTTGTCCTCGCCCTGCCCGACCGCCTGCTGCGCAATGGTTCGCGTCAGGCGCTCCTGGCCGGCCCAGCGCGCCGAGGTCTGCCGCCGCAGCTCGTCGAAGGCCGCCGTATCGAGGTTGAAGTAGTACGGCTGCAGCTTGGCATCGAGCGGCTGCAGAATTAGCAGGTGCGGGAAAGGCTTGATTGCCTCGGCTGCCGGCGTGGCCAGCGGCGCGAGCGCACTGGTCGGCAGGATGTTGGCCAGCGTAGGGCTTGCCTGCCCAGCAATGCGGCTGATCGCCGCCGAGGCCCTGCCGGCCTGTTCCTTCAGCGAGCCGATGCGGTCTTGCACCGCTGCCGCTCCGCTGACCACCTGGCTATAGGTTGATGCGACCTGCCCCACCGAGGACTGGGCCGCGTTGATGGCTCGCATCGTGCGCTGCAGCTTCTGGCCGAGGGCCGGGCCAAGGACTGGCAGGTTCTCCAGCTCCGAA
Organism: Pseudomonas sp. BW16M2; assembly: GCF_014268865.1. Taxonomy (NCBI): domain Bacteria; kingdom Pseudomonadati; phylum Pseudomonadota; class Gammaproteobacteria; order Pseudomonadales; family Pseudomonadaceae; genus Pseudomonas; species Pseudomonas sp. BW16M2. Next base: position 75,452 of record NZ_JABWRI010000010.1, read on the forward strand.
GCGGCGCCGGTCATGTCACCGACAGCACCGGTCAGCGGGCCGAGCATACCGTCGAGGCTGGTGCGGCCAGCCTCCCCCGCCGCAATCAACGACGACAGTGTCGATTGCATGGACGCCATGTAGGCCATGGCACCTCCTTAAACGTGAGGTTGATCGAAGAGCTGACCAGCGGCCTGACGCGCCAGGCTCTCCCGTGACCAGGTTTCCCAGCTGTTGCGGATCATCCCCTCAAGCGAGCGGAACACCTGCTGCGGATCCTTGACGTCACCCTGCACCGTGATCGGCATGTTGGGCATGTAGGAGAACTGCTGGTCGACCTTGGGCGGGTCCGCTTTGGGCTTGGCCTGCTCGAGCGCCTGGGCCACAACGGGCGCCGTGGGAGCGGGCGCTGCAGCTGCGATCGATCGTGCGACATCCCCTGGCGCGGCTTTGTCCTTGTCGGCCTTCGCCACCTGCTCGTCCTCGCCGAACAGCTTCTTGCCCAACCAGCCACCCAGGCCCTCACCGCCGAGGCCGCCGATCGCCGCCCCGATGGCACCGCCAATCGCCGTGCCCAAGACGGGCACAACAGAACCGAGCGCCGCACCCGCAGCACCGCCCGCCAGCGCGCCGGCCAACCCGCCCGCCGCGCTGCCGTAGCCCTCGGCCTTCTCGTCCTGGGTTTTCGCGTTCATGGCCGTCTCGACCACGGTCATGCCCGCATCGAGCACCTTCCCACCTGGGAGCCTGCCGACCACCTTCGACACCTTGCCGACGGCACCCATCATCCGGCCTATCCGCCCGACCTCGGCTGCAGCCGTCGCAGCGCCTGCGGCCGCCACACCTGTCGCAGCACCTGCTCGAGCGACTCGGCCAACAGCCATCGTAGGAGCAGATCGGCGCGGCGCAGGCCCACCCCGGCCCCTGCGCTGCCGGCGGCGCCGTCGACCACCTGGTTCACCAGCGTCGGCCGATGAGCCAAACCCGCCGAAGTCCTTGGCGTTGACGACAAACACCCGCTGCGGATCGCTCGCGAGGCCACCACGATCATCGTTCGCAGCACCCGCGCCGAATACCTTGCCTAACGCGCCGAGGCCCGCATCGACCACCGGATTGCCCGTCTCCGGCATCTCCCCCTCGCCACCGGCGCCGCGCCCCATCCTGCGGCCCCGTGCGAGGTTGATCACCCCACGCCCAACCTTGATCGCACTGCGTGCCGTGAGGAAAGCCATCACCGCCGCAGCAACGACCGAAATGCCCATGACCAGCCCAGGCAGCTTGTCCGACAGATAGGTGATGCCATGAGCGGTCTTGGTCAACCCTGTCGCCAGCAGATCAGTGGCCGGGCGGATCGCATCGCCAATGCTGCGCATCGAGTCATCCACGGCCTGGCCCAACTCGCTCCACTGCTGCTTGGACGTTTCCCGACGCTCAGCCAAGTTCTTGTCGAGGATGCCCCCTACCTTTTGCGCATCAGCCGAATCGGCCTTGAGGGTGTTGTACAGCCCCCGGTTCTGCGCGTAGGCCGTGAGTGCCGCCTTGACCTGCATGTCGGCGAACACATCACCGGTACGCAGGCTTCTTTCAAGCGCCTCGAGCGACGCCTTGACCTTCTCCGGGTTAGCCTCCTTAGCGATGTTGGCCTGGGCGTCCTTCATAGCCTGGGCCTTCTTCGGGTCAGTCTTCTCGACGTACTGCATGGCCAGGCCCATGGACGCCTCAATGACGTTCATGCCCTTTTGCAGGCCCGTGTTCAGCGACTTCTGGTAGTCGATCCCGGCCTTTGCATAGTTCTTCTGGATATCACCGGCGCCGATCTTCTCCATCCAGTTCTTGAAGTTGTTCGCCGCCTCGTCGGCGCTGCCTGCAGTCTTCATCTGCACCTGCAGCATCGAGCCCAGCGAAGTGACCGCATCCAGCCCGGTGACGCCATTCTTCTCCATCCCGGCCAACAGTTGCGGAAACCACTTGGCCATGTCGGACGCCTCGAAGCTGCCCGCCTGCCCCTGGTACGCGATGGCCTCCAGAGCCTGCTGCATGACCTTCGGGTCGGTGATCTTAGCGTTCTGCTGCAGCGCTTGGATCATCGCCGCCGTGTCGACGCTCGAGGAGCCTTGGCCCACGGCGAATTTCGCCGCCGTCGGCGCATAGGCCATAGCCTTGTCCACCTCCATACCGGCGCCGACCAGCTGGTTGATCAGGTCCGCTACGTCGTTACGCGACATCCCGGTATCACGCGCGGTATCGATTACCGCCCGGCTGAGCTGAGCCTCTTGCGGCTTGTTGACGATATCCGACTTGATCGCGATGTCACGGATGATCGCTTGGTAGTCCGCACTGATCTTCGTCGGGATCGCAGCCAGACCGGCGCCGACGACGGTGGCACCGATGTTGGACTTGAGCGACGACTTACCTGCATCGATCTGCTGCCGGCCTTTGTGCTGCAGATCTGCAGCTTTCGCTTCACGCCCAAGTCGCTGGTACTCCTTGGACAGCCGGCCGACCTCGACGCCCTGTTTCTTCAGCGCAGCGAGATTGCCATCCAGGCGCCGCAGCAACCCGGAGGCTGCGGCCGAGCCGCTGTCATGCGCCTTCTTCCACTCCTCCCGGAGCTTGATCGTCTCGCCGATGGTGTTCTTCAACACCTTCGCGCGGCTGCCGCTCTCCTCGAGCCTCTTGATATGCCCCTTGGCAGTGCCGAATGCCGAACCAAGCGATGCAGCAACGGCCCCGCCGATTTCCAGCGCGATCGCCAGCTTTGCCATGCGCTACCCTCCTGCAGGCTCAATCCGTGAGCCACCAGACGATGTCCATCCACGACATCGCCGAGATCTCAACCGCCGAGAAACCCAGCTCCTTCGCCAGCCGCTTGGCCAGCTGCTTCTGGGATCGCGGGTCAAACTTCGTCGTCTTGCACCAGACGAAAGTAACCGGTCTGCAGGCGGGAATAGTCCTTCAGGGTCAGGCCTTCGAGGTCCTTCACACCTACCTCGGCCAGGGAGGCGAACAGGTTCAGTTCGCGTTGCTCGTCGTCACCATTGGTGAGCTGCTGCGCCGCACGGATGTCGCGCACCGTCGGCGCCCGCAGGCTCAGCTTGTCCACCTGGACGCCATTGCACTCGGCCGGTTTGCTCAAGGTGACGATGACGCGGTCTGTATCAACCTGCAGGTAAGCGGGGATTTTCTTGCTCATGGGGTGTTGTCCTTGTCTCTGAGGGAGTTACAGGCCCAGGGCCTGGCGTTGCTGGGCGAGCTGGTCGACGCCGTCGATCACCCGCTTCATACCCAGGGCATCGATCTCGTAGATCAGGCGCCCGTCGACCTCGAGCTTGTAGTAGGTCACCGCGACGTTGTGCTTGATCTCGGCCTTGTCGCCTGGCTTCCAGTCGCCCATGTCGACCTCTTTCAGCGCGCCGCGCAGGGTGACTATGACCGGGGTGACCTTGCCCTTGAGGCCCTTGAAGGCACCGCGGAAGGTGGCGTTGAAGGCGGTGCCGTCGGCCAGGCCGAAGAACTTCAGCGCCTCCCGGCGAACGCCGGTGGTGGTGAAAGCGGCCTCTTGCTTTTCCATGCCCTGCTCCATCTCGATCGGCATGTCCATGCCGCCTGGGCGGTGCTCTTCCATCTTCAGGGTGAGCTTGGGCAGGGTCAGGCTGGGCACGTCGCCCTGGAAGCTGACGCCGTCGACGAACAGGTTCAGGTTGGCCAGTGTTTCGGGAATCATTGCCATGTGGATGCGCTCCTTAAGCGGCGGAATCGAGGACTTCGGTCAGCCACTGGTTGGTGACTTCGACGCGGAAATTGGGGTTTTCGGCAGGCGGCACATCGGTGAAGCGGATGTTCCAGTACACCTTGCCCTGCTCCAGCTGACTGGTGGTGTTCAGCTCCGGATCGGCGAAGACCTCGAAGTTGATGATCGCGCCCTGGTTCTTCAGGTCGCGCATGAAGGCCTGCAGGCCCTCGGTGACGTCCTTGACGTAGGTCGCGGTGATGGAGCGGTCCACGGCCCACTTGTGGCCGTAGAGGATTGCGTCCATGACGATGTCCATCGTCCGCACGCGGGTTACGAAGGCCCACTTCGGATCGCTGGACAGGGTGCGGTTGCCCCACAAGCGGTAGCCGTCGTCGCGAATGATGGTGGCGATGTTGGCGTTGTTCAGCAGGTTGGCGCGGCAGGTGTCGTCGCCGTCGAGGAACTCGATGGGCCGCGATGTACCGGTGATGCCGACGAACTCCTTGTTCGAGGGCGATGCCCAGAACCCATACTCGCGGTCGGTCCAGGCGAACAGTCCGGCCACCCAGGCCGAGCTGGGCGCGTCCACCGTGGCACTCGCGTCGGAATCCCAGAACCGCACGCCCGGGTCGACCAGGAAGGCACGCTTGGCACCGAACTCGCCGGCATACGCGACAGCTGCTTCGTCAGTGGTGTTCGGCCCGTCGATAATGGCAATGCCGCGCAACTTGTCGGCCAGGGCCACCAGGGCGGTACCGACGGCCTGGGTGGCGCTGTGCTTGGGGGTGACCAGCAGGCGCGGCTGGGCGTTGAACCGGCTCTTGCCGTCGAGCAGCGCCTGCAGGCCGGTGCGCTGTCCGCCCGCTTTAGTACCGCCGATGATCGCCGAGGTCTGCTCGGCGGCGTCTTCGAGCTTGGCCACGCCGCAGGCGACGATGACCGCCTTGGCGCGGCTGTAGATAGCGCGGCAGGCCTTGGTGATCGCCGCGTCCTGGCCGAACGCCGCCACCGCCTCGCGCTCGCTGGTGATCATCACCAGGTCATTCGCTTTGGCCGTGGCATCGGGGCCAGGGGTAAAGGTGTCGACCAGGCCGATAATCGAAGACGACGGCAGCGCGATGGTGCGTGCGCCGGTGTCGACGTTCGTGACAGTAACGCCGTGGAAAAAGCCGCTCATGCAAATCCTCCAGATGCTAAAAGGCCCCGCATCGCAGGGCCTGGGTTACAGCAGATAAGAAAACGCCCCGTCAGTGCGGGGCGTAATCAAGGGGTGGCAGTCAACCAGGGCGGCGCAATCGGACGCCCGGATACTTGCGGGAACAGCTCGGCCTGGGGCCAGTCGCGCAGTTGCTGCAGATAGACCAGCACCTCGCTTGCCCGGTCAGCCGAAAGCGTGGGGATCAAACCCAGCTCCAGCTCGTCACGGTGGCGGTCTCGTACCCATGCCGCTCGCGTGACTTCCTGATCCCGCCACACGCGCTCGCGCGCCTCCGCTTCCTCTCGCGACAGCACGACAGGTTCAGGATCGACAAGGACCAGGCGGCCGCCCCGAACGATGATCTGCTTGCCGGTGTTACGCCCGGAGGACAGCTCTTGGAACTGCTCGTCGGTCACGTCGACGGCATCCTTGGGAATGTCTTTGTGAATGCGGCCGTCATAGAAACAGCCGGTAGAGATGCTGAATTTCATGCTTGCTCCTAGCGCCCCAGCGCAAAAATCCAACCCTTGCCACCACCGCCCCAGGTTCCGGCGGCGGTCCACACATAGCGGTTAACATCGATCACACTGAGGATGGTCCCGTAATTCCCGGCAAACCCCTGCGTGGTGCCAGAGTACAATTGCAGCCAAGCGCCGTAGACCACCGAGGTAAACGCGACCGGGAAGTACCGGTAATCGGTTTCGCTCAACGACTCATCGCTCAGCGACCATTGCACCATCAGCCCACCCAGCCAGGTCGGCAGCTTGATGTAACCGTTCGCGTCGAAGCGATAGCCAAAGCCGGCCACGAGGTACGAGGGGCACACCGCGAGATAACCGGACGCCCCCGCGACCACCTCGGCGAGCGTTGCATAGCGCGTGATCCCCGCGATGACTTCGCCGGCGGTCTTCAACTTCCTGCCGAAGTAGTACGCCAAGCCGCCAACGCTGACCCATTTCTTGTTTGAGGTGCCTTCGTCTAGCTCTTCGGCCGTGGCCTGCATGCCGGTATCAACAATTTCGCTGGTGGTCGCCCCGGCGCTCGTCGGCACCCCCGGCCCCCACTTACGAATGACCGCTATTCCACCCGCCCCACCGATAGCAATGGCGGCCTTGGCATTATCGTGCTTCACCCACTGCGAGCCATTCCAGTAGGCGTTCTGGCCGAGGCTCGACTCGTTCGGCGAGGTGATAAAGGCGTAGTTCGCACCGTGCAAGTCATAGCTGCCACCCGGCAGCGGGTTGAGGTTCGGCAGCGCATCAAGGATGCCGTAGTCGGCTAGCTTGGTACCCTTGTCCGCCTTGGTGGCCAGCTTGTTGAGCATGGTGGTCGCAAAGTTCGGATCATTGCCCAGGGCACGCGCAATCTCATCCAGCTGATCGAGGACGCCGGGCGCGGAACCGACCAGCGCGGCGACGGCGGTATCAATACGCTGCTGGGTCTCGGTCTTGGTGTAAGCATCCTTGATCCCGTGATCGGCCAGCGCGGCCGGCAGTTGCTGCAGGTGACTGAACAGGATGTTGCCGCTGTCGAGCGCCGTGGAGATTGTCCAGACAATCGGGTTAGCCCCTGGCCCAGCCCGACGCACAAGCACCCCGCCGGGTGTCGCGGCGATGCTGACAGCCGCACGACTGACGTCATGCCGCAGCCAGTCCGAGCCGTTCCAGTAGCAGTTGGCACAGGCCGAGGACTCCAGCGGCGAGGTCAGAAACGCGAACAGGCCACCGTGCAAGTCCAGGCTGCCGCTGGGCAGCGGGTTCAGGTTCGGCAGTGCGTCAGTGATGCCGAAGCCGGCCAACGTGGTCGGGTTGTAGCCCTTCAGCACCAGGCCCCGGTCGCTGACCTCCACCTTGGTGTAAGTGCCGGGCGTCTTGTTTTTCGGCAGCACATTCAAGATCGCGGCGTCGACATACTCACGGGTCGCGAGCACCACCGACGGGTCGATCTTGAGCTGCACATTGCTGGCACTGCTCACCACCAGATTCATGCGCACGACCTGGGTCCGCCCCGAGCCCTGACTGAGCAACGGCTTGTAGGTCGGTGCGCAGTTGGCCACCGCCACCATGTCGCCATCAGCATCGTACAACGCAATTTCGCGAATCCAGTGACCGCCCACATCGGCAGGAATGACCTGCTCGGCAACGATCACCGAGGCGTCCTTGTCGTCCACCTTAAGCTGGTTCAGTGACGCCCGGCGCCACTCGTTGATCAGCCGTGTCTGGGCAGCGCTGGGCGTCGGGTCGACACCGTTGGCATCGCCCACGCCCATCTGGGTGATCTTCCACGGAATGCTCAGGGCATCCGCATTGGCTTGTTTCGCCGCTCCCACGTTCGTGAGGATGGCGAAGAACTGCGTGTTCTGGTCAACCATGTGCAATGTCCAGAGTGTCAATTGTGTGTTCACGCCCCCCACGTCCAATGACGCCGGAGACATCTATGTCGCGCTGTGCGGGCGGGTAGACGTCGAGCACATCGCCGTCGCTCAATGAGCCGGCCAGGTAGAAGCTCCCTCGGGTTTCCAGACTGATCTCCAGCGTGATCAGATGCCGGCTCACGGGCCTGGCGTCATCCAGCAGCGAGGACAGCTCCCGATAGGTCTCTTCATCAATGCCGCCGTCGGACACACCGACCTTCAACCCGAAAGTGCCTGGAACTCCCCGCGGCTCTTGCTGCCACCATTCGTTGATCTCAATGAGGTATCCGAACGGCTCGACGACACGCCGAAGTGCGCCGATCGTGCCCTTGTGCGCATGCACGAAAAACGCGGAGCGGATCACAGAGCGCTTGACCGCCTCTGACCAGGTGTCGTCCCAGCGGTCCACCGACCAGGCCCAAGCCAACTGGTACAGCAGGTGCGCCGGGCAGGTGTCGGGGTTGTACAGGGTCCGCAGGGGGATGTCGGTCAGCTCGTCCGTGGCGACCTCGACGGCGCGTTCCAGCTGGGTGCTGTTCACGGGGAGCAGACTTTTCATGTCAGCCACCCCACTCCACGTCGATCGCCTCGCACCACGCCGCCTGTTCCTTGGTAGGGCGAATGTCCGTCCACCCCACCAGCTCCACGCGACTCACTCCGTCGATGTGCAACCGGGCATCGATCCCGGACCGCGAGACCTCCAGGCCCAACCGACGCCGGGGATTTACCCAGGCCTGCAGCCGAGCCTTGCATGCCGCGAGGATGGCTTCGTTCTCCGGCCCCGTGCCGGCCTTGTACAACACGGCCTCGACCCGATACGGCAGGATCTCGGCGGCCTGGACCGTGAGCCGATCTGCCACCGGACGTACGTCGTCGTCGCTCAGGTGTGCACGTACAGTCTCCAGCAGCTCCGGTGGGGCCAGACCTGTGCCCTCCAGATCCAGAACCGTGACCACCACCTCGGCCGGGGCCGGGCTCTCGGCTGTCGCGTCCGCCACCCGGCCGGAGGCATTGCGCGCATGCAGGATGTAGCTGTTCCTCGGGCCGGCGGTGGTCAGGCCCTCATAGACCAACTGCACGCGTTCACGCAGTGCATCGTCAGCCTCGAGGACGCGCTCGACCGGAGGTACCGCATTGAGATCCTCGGCCTGCACCACCAGCCGCTGCAGGTTCACATTGGCGGCCAGCTGGTCAAGGTCAGCGCCGCGTGCATAGGCCAGCATCAAGGCTTTGGCGGCGTCGTTGACCCGCGCCCGGTTCTGCATGCGCCGGTAGGCGCCCAGCTCGAGGAGCTTGGTGATCGGGTCACTCTCGAGCAGCGCGTCCCATTTTTCCCCCATGTACTGGCGAAAGCGCTGCAGCTCTTCGTCGTACACCCCCTCGAAATCAAGGCTCTCCAGCACCTGCGGCGCCGGGAGCTGCGACAGATCCACTACGCTCATGCACTCACCTCCAAGACTCCGCTGTCACCCAGGTACGTGCCGGTCAGTTGCAGGTCGATCTTGCCGTCGATGACCGCAAGCACCCGTACCCGCTCCAGCTGCAGCCGCGGTTCCCAGCGCCCCAAGGCACGGGCGACCTCGGCCTGCACCGCACTCTTCCAGCCCTCGTTCACCGGCAGGTCGACGTATCGGCGCAACTGGCAACCGTACTCAGGGCGCATCCGGCGGCTGCCTACCGTGGTCGTGAGAATGTCCTCGATGGACTGCCGCAGGTGCCCCAGGCCGGCGACCGGCTGGCCCGTTCGACGATCCATGCCGATCACGGTCAGGCCTCCTTGAAGTCGGATCGGTTACGCATGTAGGCCAGGCCCACCGCGTCATCACCCTTGATCGTGACCCGGCCCTGCACCACCTCGAGCTCCACCCAGTCGGGCAGAATCAACTTGCGCCGGGTGTACACCTGATCGATGAAGGTCACCGGCCCGTGCGGTACCGGCGCCGCTTCGCTGCCCTCTTCAGGCGCTGTCTGTGTTCTGGCCATGCTTTCCTCCAGGCATGAAAAAGCCCGCTCCAGGCGGGCTCTGTTCAGTGTTTGTGGTTTGCCGTGTTGCCGGCGGTGTCGATGATCCGGCCCCCGCCGTTGATGTCACCCGTGACCTTCAGTGTTCCGTTGATCGTGACCGCGCCGGTCAGCGTGATCGTGTCGCCCTGGGCGGTAATGCTCGAGGACTGTGCCGTGATGGCGTCGTCCGTCAGCACTGCCTGGGAGGCTCCGACCTTCACCGTGACCGTGCCGCTGGGCAGCTCGATCGTGTAAGTCTTGGCCTGCCAGTCGTAGACCAGAGAGCCACCGTCGTCGAATCGCCAGACCTCGACATGGTCGCGGTTGTCCGGCGCCGGGCCGGCGTTGCCGTACAGCCCCGGCACGAACGTTCCCTGGGCAGGTTCGCCGCTGGGACTGATCAGCGCGCCCTGCTCGTCCAGACTCGGCGCCCGCCAGTGGCGTGCCTTGCCGGCGGCCTGGCTGTGCCAGCGGACCCAGGCGCTGGTCCAGCCGCTGCCGTCCGACACCCGCACCATCGCGGCGGCCAGGTCGATGGCCACCACCCGGCAAGGGATCACCAGGCTGGCCAGCATCCGGTCGTGCATGGCTGATGCGTAACTCATGACAGTTCCTCTGGGCTGACGGGCTCAGAGTCCGGACCGACCTTCAGCACCAACGAGCCGGGCGGCTGAGTTGGCCAGGGCCACTCTTCATCGCCGAGGTAGATGACCTGGGTCCATTCGACGACCCAGACCGCCATGCTGTCCAGCTCGGGGCGACTCCAATCTCGCTCCGCCCGTACGAACTGTGCGGGCTCGACTTCGATGCCCCAGGTCTGCAGCCGCAGAAGCACGGCCAGCTGCGCAGCAATGAACGCCACGACGTGCAGATGATCTTCGTCCTCGACGCCCACAATGGGCCGCGCCTCGAAGCGAGCCTCAACCGCCACTTCACCTGTGCCAGGGTCACGCTCTGCAGCGTCGAACCCCGCCAGCTCGATCACCACCGCCGGCACATCCACGACGGTGAGCATTCCGGGCATCGTGCCCACATAGTGCAGACCCGGTATCGCCTGCGTGATGGCTTCTTCCATCGCCGCATACACCCTGGCCAGGGGGATTGGATCGTCAGCCATTTCCGACCCTCCGTGTAAGCTTGACCATCTCGAAGTTCAACTCCTGCTCCATCACCACCAGCAGGCGCTGGTGGGCCTTGTTCGTCCATGACTCGAAGTGAGGCCTGACGTCCTCCAGCGAGATCTTGGCCTTGGCCAGGGGGAAGCGACTGTCGTTCTCAGCGATCCAGCCTGAACTAGCCCCGCCAGCCTTGGAGACCTCGCTGTCGGGGTAGTCGCCTGGGTCAAAGTGCTTGCTCGCCGTGCGGATCCAGATATCGGCCTTGCTGCCATACACCTGGCGGTAGAACGCGCCTTGATAGCGACGCCCTGCCACAGACACGCCTGCACGAGTCTGCCGTGGCCGCCCGGCCCGGCTGGCCTCGATCGGATTGAGACCGAACCACAGCTTGCCCTGGCCGTTGCTACCGGCCTTGTAAGCCCGCAGGCGCTGCCGCACCGCCTTGACGGCAATGCGCTCCTGCTGGCCCACCGAACGAGCGACGCGCCCCTGCAGCCAGCGCAGCGTCTTGTTGATAGCTCTCCGCTCCGCTGCGGCGATCGCCTTGGGCACCAGCCCGGCAAACTGCTCGAACCCCTTGACCTGCCGGGGGTTGGCCTGCAGCGTGATCAACCCCGTGCTGCCGGACTGCTTGTAATAGCTGCCGACGCTCATTTCACCTCCCGAAGGGCAAAGTTGATCCAACCGCTCCCATCCGGCTCCCGCTTGGCGATGACGTACCGTCCACCGCCATCTGCCGGGGCGAGATCGCACACCAGGTGCAGACCCTCCCTGATGCCATTGGCCTGGGTGACGCGCACCGAGAAGACGGGTTGCCGCAGGCCGGTGTTGATCGAGCCAACCCGGGGCTGCTGCCACGGTACCGACATGAACCCTCGCACCGGCTCAGCGAAGCCCTCGATCTCGACTTCGTCACCCAACTCCTCGAGCAAGGATTCATCCATGTCCGACATGCCCTCGCGAAAGGACATGATCAGCCCTCCCTGCCGTCGCCGTCGCCTTCGTCTTCCTCCTCTTCCTCTTCCTCCTCCTCGTCTGGGTTACCTCCACCAGGGGCTGGAGCAGAGGCCGGAGCGGGCGGCCCCGCCGAAGGCGAGCGACCAGAGGAACGACCACCGGTACTCAGCTTGCCGCGAGCAACGATGGCCCCCTCTTCAAGCAGCAGCTCGCGGATCGCAGCCGAAGACGGAACGAAGACCTCACCCGCCTTCACGACCTTGCCGGCGTCCTGAATGCAGCCATCCACCACCACGTATTCGACCTTGGCCATGTCACACCACCTTGGCGAAGAGGAAGGCGTTCGGCTCCAGCAGACCAGCCAACGGGGCGGCCTGCACCTTCAGCCAACGCTGGCTAGGCTCTTGGGTGACCCAGCTTTTGGGGAAGCGAGACGCCTCGACCAGACCACTCTCGATGGCTTCCATGTCCTGAATCGCCGCGTACAGCATCGCGTTGCGTGTCCCGGTAGAACCCAGGATCAAGCCACCGGCTGGCACCATGGGCTTCTCGCCGTCCTCGTCGTCCAGGTACCACTCGTCATAGGCGTAGAGGTCAATGCCCGGATCGTTGAGGTAGCCCAGGTAGGTCACCCCGTCCGGCAGCAACTCGGGTTTGATCAAGCCGAGGTCGACGCGACGGTTGTTCAGTTGCTTGAGCACCGAATCGTTGTTGTGGAAGGAGTCCTGCGCTTCAGCACTCAACACCGCCACGTTGGCGGAGCGCCCCGAGTCCTTGGCAATCAGGCGACGCCACTGACGCAGGTTGCCGATCGGGTCAGAATCGCTGGTGTTCCAGCGCCCTGCGGCCAGCGTGACCTTGTGAGTGTCCTCCATGAGGAAGTCGATGGTGTCATCCACACCATCACCGACAACGCGCAGACGGCCAGTAGTCAGCACTTGAGCGCACATCCACTCTTCCCGCCGAGTGATCTCGTCGTCGAGTTCGACCAGGTCCCGGCCGAGCCGCTCGCCTGCACGCTCCAGCGCAGTGCGGGTCGAGAACGGGTTCTCACCCGCGCCACGCTTCAGGATCAGCTCGGCACGGGTGACGCGCTTCGGTTGAATGTAAGGCGGCTTGTAAGTCGACGAGCTGATGCCGTTGCGCTGCGACACACTGCCTGGCAGGGTCGGGTGAACGAACGGCGCCATTTTGCGCTGGCCCTTCACGATGTCGATGGTGACCGCCTCGGTACCGAAGGTCTCAGGCATACCCGCGTTGAAGAAGGTGTCCATGAGAAAGCGCCGCGGCGTCGGCATCTGCTCGATGGCTTCCAGCATGGTGAGGGTGTCAAAGATGTCAGTCATGGTTGCTCCGATCAGCGAATGAAGAGGCACAGAGGTCGCAGGGCGGCCTTCGCGGCGGCCAGGGTCAAGCCCTCGCCAAAGGTGAGTTGGCTGCCCAGCACCTGGCCGGTCAGGCGGATCGGCGTGCTCTTGGCGCCGTCGGTGGTGTCGGCGTCTTGGTCGAGGATCGCGCAGGGCGCCTGCGAGCCGTCCGCGGCCGCCGCCTTGCACAGCACGTACTCATGACTGGCCGTGATCTGGCCCAGCACCGCGCCACGGGTCAGGTTCTGGCCGGCGGCGATCAGGCCGGTATCCATCACGATGGGGAAGTCGCCCGCCGAAAGCTGGCTCGGCAGGTAGGAACTGCGGGTAGGGTTTGACATTGGAACCTCCTAGTTAGCGGCGCGAGGCGCCTGCAACGATTGCGCTGACGGCGACCTTGCGCTCGCCCTCCTTGCCACCGGCAGGTGGAGCAGTGCCGGTAACACCCTGGGCGTCGCTTTTGATGCCGGCCAGCGAGATACCGCGATCCTGCGAAGCCTTGAGCAGCGTCAGGGCCGTGGCCTCTACGGACGTGCCGTCGTCGATCGCCGCACTGATCTCTTTCTCGAAGCCCTTGGCGCCCAGGGCGTTGATGCCCTTGATGCGGTCACGCTCAGCGGTAGTGGCCTCGGTGCGGATCGCCGCGGTGTCGACCTGCTCGGCCTGGGCAATCTCGATGGTGTTGGGGTCAGTGCCCGCTGCAATCGCGGTGCGCAGTTCTGCCGTGGTCTTGACGGTGGTCATGGTGTATATCCTTGGGGAGTTGATGGCCGGCTTGGCCAGTTCGGTGATCAGGGATTCCAGCGAGCCCGTGCGGTGGGCCAGGCCGTGCTTGACGGCGTCCGCACCGACGCGGATGCCGCCGTGATCGCCCATTTCGGGCACCTTCTCGGCAGCGACGCCGAGGTTACGGGCAACCTTGCCTACGAAGACTTCGGCCATCGCGTCTATGGTCTCGCCCACCTTGGCGCGCCCTTCTTCGGTACCGAGGTCGGGGCGCTTGTTCGGCGCGTTGCGGCTGACGATCTGATAGCGGGCTCGCCCAGCCTTCTTGTCGTCCTCGACCACAGCCTCGACGACGACGCCAATGCTGCCGGCCAGGCTGGTCTCATCAACGACGATCTCGCCCGCCGCCGAGGCGATCCAGTAGGCCGCGCTCGCGCCCATCCCGCCGATGTACGCCACGATCCGCTTGCGGGCGCGGCCCGCGTAGATCATCTCGGCCAGCTCGTTGATGCCCGAGGCGACGCCACCAGGGCTGTCGATGTTCAGCACGATTGACTTGACCTTGGGGTCGTCCAGGGCACGCTGTATATCGGTGGCCAGGACCTGGGTGCTGGTGGCACCACTGATCTCGGTGAACAGGTTGGCGTAGCGGAAGATCGGCCCGGTGACCGGTACCACCGCCACGTTGCCGCGCATGGTGACGCGCCGGGTTTCTTCCAGCCGCTCGCCGCGCTTGGTCGCCAGCGCCACCGGATCGCCCATGCGGTCGGAGATGGTCAGCAGGTTGTCCAAGGCGTCGGGCATCATCAGCCAGGGCTGCGAGGCAGCCAGCTCAAGTGCTCGAGGCATTTCTAGTCCTCTTTGGGTTCGGGATCTGGCGGGTTTTCAAGGCCACCCTTGGGCAAGGCCTGCATGTTGTGCTGCCGCCGGTACGCGACTTCGCGGGTTCGCTGCCGGATCACCTGTTGCCAGGGCTCGCCAGTCATGGCCGCCGTCTCCAGCGTTTCGTTGCTGACGCCGATCTCGATGCGCTTGCCGGCGGCGTTGGCCTCCTTCAGCTCGTCGATCGCGCCCCGCGCCGGACCAATCCACAGGGCCTGGCAATACGCCTTGCGCTTAGCGGGCTCGCTGTACCCGGGCAGGTCGATCAGCCCCCTGGCCACGGCTTCATCGATAATCAGCTCGCGGCTTGGCTGGCAGAAGTCGCAGGCCAGCCACCAGCGGCGCAGGCTGTAGAACCGCCAGGCCTGGAGCATGGCGGCGCGGGCAGCGCTGTAGCTGCTGCTGTAGTGCAACAGCAGCTCCTCCAGCGGCAGCTCCAGCGCGGCCCCGATCTCCTTCACCACCGCGGTGAAGAACGGGTCGAACTGAGCGTTGGGCCGGCTGGGGTTGGCCACCATCGGCTCTTCACCCACACCGAGGTCGACAATGGCGCCCTCGCCCAGGGCGAGCGCACCGTCGGAGGTGTCATCGCCGCCGGGCTGCTCTTCGCTGAGCGCCGACATCGGCAGGTTTCCGGGGTTGAAGCCGTCACTCTTCTTGATGAACACGGTGAACATCGCTGAGATCACCGCCGCCATCAGTTCGGCGCTGCTGTAGCGCTCCAGCTTTTGCAGCGGCTCCAGCACGGGAGACAGGTACGGCGCCCCGCGCTTCTGTCCGGGCCGCTCTTTGTCGGCCATGACATGCAGCACACGGCGCCGTCCTGTCACCGTGCCGAACACCGGCAACCGCTCCCACTGCAGCGTCTTGCCCTGCAGGTGCTCGCCGGGGTAACCGGTGCATACGTGATACGCCACTGGCGCACCCAGGCCGTCAAACTCGACACCCTCCACCAGGTCAACACGGTCCAGGCCGCTGTTGGGGTTGCCGACACGGTCGGACTCGATCAGTTGCAACCGCGTACTGAAGAGGCATCCGGGTCGCTCCTGATCCGGGCTAGCGACGAATACGTCGCCCGCCACCATCGACGACACCAGCACCAGGGCCTGCAGCTGATAGTGGTTCAGCGTCGCTTCTGCATCGCACTCACGGGGGTCATCGGCATACAACGACCACAACCGGTCCAGCTGGCCATTGAGCTGCTCGGCTTCTTCTTCGGTGATACCCAGCGCCTCATGATCAACTTGCGCCCGGCAGACCAGCCCTGTGCCAACCACATTGGTGCGCAGCCGCGTGATCGCCGCGCGGGCCACCAGGTGGTTGCGCATGGCATCGCGGGAACGCGCCACCAGGGTGCGGCGCTCGCTCTGGTGGAAGTCGCGCCGTGGGCTGCCGAGACCAGGCAGCCAGCTGGCCATGCTTCGCAGCACCCGCGACGCACCGCGCCATCGGGTTTCAACCCCACCGCCGCCGCCCTGCGCAGAGATCTGCTGATCCTCGACCGACGCCCTGGCCACACGAATGGCCTCGGTCATCAGCTGCTCGGCAGCCGACTCCCGTTTGTTGAACGGCCACATGGTCAAATCCCCACGTACGAAACGCGGTTGCGGCCACGCCCCAAGAGAGCGGCCTGCTCTCGGGCGACCTCGTCGGCGTACTGCTTTTCCAGCATCCGTAGACTGCTAAGTTCGGCCAGCTGGACCTCGCGATCCTGCCGACGCAAGCGCTGGCCATTCTTCAGGACGCGCGAGATCGCCGCCCGGACCTCTGCGAGGCGTTTTTGTGCATCAGTCATGGTGACCTCGGTTAGTGGACGCGGCTCCGCGTGCCCCGGCCGCGCGTGACAGCCCGGCGAGGAACCGGCGCCACCGCCTGTTCAGTTGTGAAGAGGGTGGGCTGCAGCAGTTGCTGCTCCAGCTGGTCCCATTCGTGATCACGCAGCAGGTGCGTCTTGAGGCTGCGAGCCGCATGCAAGGCATACACCTCGCAGTCCAGCGCTTCGTTGCGCCGGCCGGCTTTCTTCTGCCACACCATCTTGCTTGGGTTGCGCGGGTGCGGAGCCAAGACCTCGTTGGTCACCTGCTCGTAGTAGTCCGAGCGGATCTCGCTGTACCAGTGCATGCGCCCTGGTCCTGGGCCTTTGAGCTTCATCCGGCCATCGATCAGCGTCTTGGCCTTGTGGGTGCCGACGATGAACACCCGCAGGCCGTACTTCGAGGCCTTGGTGTTGTCCTGGCTGGTGTCCGCCGACTGGGCCGGCTTGGTGAAGATCTCCCGATCCCGGCTGTCGATGGAGGCGCCCTTGATCGCCATGATGTTGAAGCGCTGACGATCTCGAACGTAGGTGTACACCGCGTCGCTGGTGTTGCCGTCAGAGCTGTCGATGCTCACCGCCGACACGGCGATCTGGGCGCCGCTGTCGGTCGGGATCGGTGTGGCGATCATCTTGTCCAGCTCGGTCCACACCGGGTCGTGGGGATCGATAGGGTTGCCGGGTAACTCGCCCCAGTACAATCGCCAGGACTCCTCCCCCCGCCCCCAGCCCGTGAACAGCACGGCAAGGCGGTCGCCCTGGACGTCGACACCGACCGTCACCAGCAACACGCCCTTAGGCGCCGTAAGTTCGGCGTAAGGCTCGGCCCGCTTCTCCAGCTCGTCGGTCTTGGGCGCGTCGCTCTTGTACTCGTAGCTTTCGCCCATCGAGCTGTTGGTGAAGGCGATCATCGGGCCGATGTTGCCCTGACGCTGTGCGTACTCGGCCTGCAGCTTCTTCTCCATCAGCACTTCGAAGCGGGAGCCGGGGAACGTGGCATACAGCTCGTTGATGATGTAGCCGGCAATGCCGCGGAATTCGGCCGTCGCCTCCCAGCGGCAGCGAGGGTCGCCCAGGTTGGCGTTCTTCTGGTGGTCATCCCAGATCTCGCCGCAGTGCGGGCACGCGTAGTACGCCGTCTCCGGGCGGCGCTTGCCGTACACCTCGTGGAAGTAGTGCTCGTCCTCGTCGCAGTGCAAATGCTCGAAGCTCGGCGTGTGCAACTGTCCGCATCCATGGCAGGGGACCAGGCCCACGCGCTTGTCTGAAAGCTCAAGCTCGGCGTCGATCGCCGACAGGCCCTTGATGGTGGGGGTGCCGCCGATGATGATCTTCGAACGCAAGAACGTCTTCAGACGCTCCTTGGCGAGCTTGATACTGTCCCCCTGCCCCCGCAGGTTCAGGTTGCAGTCGTCGGGCTCCTCGATCGCAACCCTTGGTACCGGCGTCGACTTCACGCTGGCCGGGCTGTTGGAGCCGACCATCTTCAGGAACCCGCCCGGAAACCGCTTGAAGTCTTGCCGCTGCTGCAGCTTGCGACTGCGAAGGTCGACCTTTTTGCGCAGGCGCTTGGTGGCCTGGATCATCGGCTCGAGCTTTTCGGCAACGTACTGCTTAGCCGCTTCGGCCTTGGGGAACAGGACCAGGATGGGTGACGGGTCGAGATCGATCCACTTGCCCAGGGCGTTCCCCAACACACCCGACGTCCAGGCCACCTGGGCCGACTTGCGTGCCACAATCTCAGAGACGTTCGGGTCGTCCAGCGCCTCAAGTGGGCCACCCGGCCAGATCAGGTGCGGTGTTTTATCAAACCGGTACTTACCTGGTGCTGCCGACTCTTCGGGAGCCAGCCAGCGGAACCGGTCAGCCCATTCTATGATGGACATGCGTGGCGGCGGCGCCCACTTGCGGCAGACGCGGCGCATTGCCTTACTCGCCGTCTTCTTCAGAGCCCTCCTCGTCGTCCGGCTCGTCAGGATCCCCGGCGAGATCGTCGTCCTCGTCATACGCGGACAACCTCCTCAGTATGGATTCGATGGGATCGCGGATCAGCTGGTTGTCCACCGGCACGCCGTACCTGGCGGTCAGCGTCATCGCCAGCTCATCAGGGAAGGTGTTCAGCAACTCGATCTTGGCGGCGGTGATCACCGCCTCGAAGCGCTCGACCATTTCGGCCTCGACCACCACCTCGCCCAGCTCCCGAGCCAGCGCGATCTCTTCGCGGTCGCCGCGCAGCCTGTCAAGCCGGTCCCGTGAGGACTCCTTCTTGCCGTTCAACGAGGCCTGGCGCATCAGCCATTCGATCACCGCCTGGGTGTCGTACTGGTTTTCGTTGCCGCGCCCCACGCCAAACTCGTTCACCGGCATGCCTTCG
This sequence comes from Pseudomonas sp. BW16M2, assembly GCF_014268865.1. Classification (NCBI taxonomy): domain Bacteria; kingdom Pseudomonadati; phylum Pseudomonadota; class Gammaproteobacteria; order Pseudomonadales; family Pseudomonadaceae; genus Pseudomonas; species Pseudomonas sp. BW16M2. Next base: position 94,016 of record NZ_JABWRI010000010.1, read on the forward strand.
TTCTGCCACCGGCTTAATGTGCGTTCGTCTCGCCCGACGATCTCGCTCAGCTCGAGCTTGCTGACTGTCTTACCCATCGCTAAGTCCTTGAAAAGACGGACATCCCTGCCAGATTTCCAGCTGCAGGGAAACCGCGAGTCTGCGCACCCGTGTAGGGGGCGGCCCAGGGGGAGGACCCAAAAAATCGGCCCCCACCCCCTACCCCCGGACGGGTCACTGACCTGCCTCGGTACCAGCTGGCGGCACCTGCGCTAGACCCAGCCGCTTGGCGGCCCAGCGTTCGTACAGGTTGATCGCAACATCGGCGCCGGCCATCGCGGTCAAGCAACCGACCGCCGCCGACGCCCACACCGAAACCCCGAGGGCGTACAGCAGCATGTTGGTCGACAACCCGCAGGTGACACAGGCCCCCGAACGCAAGGCCAAACGGCGAACAAGCCCCCACCCGCGAGCACCCGCCTTATCCGCTCGCCACATCTCACCCGATACACCGCCCACCAGGGACAGCACGATCACCATCCAGACCGGCAGCTCGGCTAAGGCTTGTTGCTCGCTGTTCATCCCTTCCCCCAAATGCAAAAACCCCGGCGCCAAGGCCGGGGTTTCTGGTATATGGCGGGCTGCTTTGTGCGCCCGCACGTCTCGAAGATGGGTACTTTTTACAGGTCGAGTTTCCTGGCAGCAAGCAAGTTTTAATGCCACCCCCCAATAAGTGGTAAACGCCTGGGGAATGTCTGGCGAATGTCTGGGGAATACATCCGCCCGGCTTTCTTTCGCTTTAGTGAAGTCCCAAGAGTCCCAAACTGTTCGCAAGTGGTGGGACTAGCTGAGGCCTTTAAAATCAAGGGCTGTCCCACCGTCCAACTGTATTAACCCTTTCTCACGTATGAAGGAGGAATTACTAGCACGCTGCGCGCAACGCGCGCGTAACGCTATGCATGTGCCCTATGTGTGCGCCTGCGGGTGGAAGGTGGGACAGCGGGACAGCCCGCCAACTCAGCGGCCTTGACTTGGCCAGCCTGCTCAAAGGGAGGCGGGACAAGGGAGGGACGGCGGGACCAAACAACGCAGCTCATGCAGCCTTTTTCCCTTTCAGCAGCCCCTGGATAGCCACATGGGCCTGGTGGAGGCGGTCATAGTACGTCTTTCTACTGCATCTGCAATAAGCCATCTTCTGCTCGAGGAAGCTGTCATGGTTGCAGTAGTGCTCCCTGACGATGACGTACAGCTGGGGCTCTAGGTGCTTGTTCACAATGATTTCAATGTCTGCCGACTCGTCCAGCAGCACCCTGCTACCTCGAGTGCCACGGATCAACTCCCCCTGGCAGTCCATCAACAGACCCAGCATGCTGCCGCCTCCTGAACCATGACCGCGAAGATCCGGGGTGTGCAGCTCCTGCGCCCACAGCTTCAGCATCTCATCAATATGCTTGATCAAAAGCACTCCTCCCTTGCCGTCACCACAGACTGCTCCAGCGGGCTGGGCGTGCCCCACCCCTTCGGCTTCTGATAGGCCCAGGGGCGCACCCCACTTTTCTGCAGCGCCGGCATCCGCCGCCGACGCCAACCCAGCCGGTGCATGATGGCACCGACCCGCATCTGCTCGGGTTTCCCCCAATGGCCGAAGTCCAGATTCAAGGCGTCCTTCAGCAACTCACTCCCCGTGACCGTTTCGCCGACCTGGGACTTCTCCAGCCAGTCAAGGATCGGTCCCTCCCACTCATCAACCACAAAACGTTCCTCCTGCTCACGCGTGAACAGCTCTTCCTCTTCGCGTGCCACCCACCATATATCACCCGCCAAGTAGCAGAAGACCGCCTCCGCCCACAACTGGTCCCGTACACGTCGCAGCGTCTCGAGGTCGACCTTGGTACACGCCACCGGCCAATAGCGCCGGTTCCCGGTGGCATCCTTGAGGTACTCGTCCTGGTTGGTCGTACCCACGAAAACACACTGGCGTGGCACATCGCTCGTTCTGCGGCCATAGCTTTCGCGATAAGTGTCGATGGAGGCCGAGAAAAACTGCTTGGCTTTGGTGCTCTCTGCTTTATTGAAACTGTCCAGCTCGCCCAACTCGACGATCCACTTGCCCCGGATCGCCTGGAAGGCATCCTTGTCACCCAGCGTGAAAGGTGTGTCCATGAACCACTCCCCGCCTAGCACACTCATGGCGGTGGACTTGCCTGCGCCCTGTGCCCCTTCAAGGATCAAGACGTTGTCGGCCTTGCAGCCCGCCTTCATGACCCGCGCTACAGCCGAAATCATCCAGCGCTTACCGACCTTGGCGCTGTAGTCGTTATGGGCCACACCAAGCACCTTGTGCAGCCAGACCTCCAACCGCGGCGTACGGTCCCATTCCAGCTTGGCCAGGTACTCGCGCACCGGGTGGAAAGCGTTATCGTGAGCCACAACACTGACCGCCTCGACAACGTGCGTCGCCTTGACGCGAAGGTTGTACTGCTGGGCCAGCCATTTCATCACGCGGGTATCATCAATATCGCCCCACTCCCCCGGCTCACCACCATAGGGCGCGGCCCGTAGCTTGACGATCTTGGAGCTGAATGAGCTGTATCCGATCACCCCGGCCCAGCGCTCGTCGTTGCTCAGGATAAGCTCGACGTTTTGCATGTGGGCGATGAGCGCGCCGCTCTCAGTACGCGCCAGCATGTCTTTCCAACCGCCAGTGGCGGGGGGCTTGATCACCGCCATCACCTGACGCCGAACAGCATCCAGACCTTCAGCGCAGTGCAGGTCGTTGAAGTCGGTCCACTTCACCTCACGCTCAATGGAAAAGATTGGAGCGACCACCTGGCCGCCCACTACCACCGCCGCATTGTTGGCCTTTTCCTCACCAGGGTTCCAAGGCTCGCCGCTGGGCCGCGTGGTCTTCCAGTCATCGTCGCGGCAAATGATAATTGGCCGTCCAGGGAAGCGCTCACGCATGTGCTTGGCCACCGGCAGCAGATTGCCTGCATCGAAGGCGATGGCCACCGCCTGGGAGGTCGCCATATGCAGGCTAGCGCCGGTGGCGTACCCCTCGCACACCAGCACTGGCTCGCCGGGTTCAGGGTGGCCGCCAATCATGTGGAAGGCACCCTCCTTCGCCATGCCATGAGGCCAGTAGGACTTGTCGCGACCTGTGCTCTCCAGGACCGCAGGATAGATCACCTGCAGGCCGACGATCGTATCCTGGGCGTTCTGCATGGGGATAAGCACGGCGCCCGACTTCGGGGCGTAACGCACCCCAAACCCGACCACCTGCTTGCGATCGAGGTAGAGGCTTCGCCCCTTGTCCGGCATACGCTTGAACATGCCCGATGCCCGATTGGCTGCGCGGCGGGCCGCATTCGCCGCAATCTCGGCGGCACGGCGCTTGGCGTCGGCCTGCCGCGCGCGCATCACCTCACGCTCCTCAGCGGACAGCCCGCGCCCGTCAGTCTTCACCTTCTGGGTTTCGCCGTGGCGCCAGTCACCGAAGCTACCGAAGATGAGCGTTTGCCCCTTCTCAGTCTGGTGTTCATGCAGGACGTACCAGCCGTTCTTTTCCTTGCCCTTGTCATCCTGGGTACGGCAGCGAGTCAGCTTCCCGATGATCAGCGGCTGATCTGGCTGCAGGCCGTAGTCGTGCAACTGGTCAAGAACCTTATCGAGCATACCGAGCCCCCCTGCCCTCATGAATCTGCTGGCACTCGATGCAACGCATGCAGCCCCTCTCTGCCATCCTTCTGGCTTCGGGGATTGGCTCGTCACAGACAACGCAGTCCACCAGGGACTCAGGAAGCACCTGCGTTCTACGTTTCGCCGCAGCCGCAAGTGCTGTGTCGTTATGCCACTGGGCTTGATCATTCGCCCGGTCGATTACATCACCCACGGCGCGCCCCCCGAGTGGTCTGGTTGACGTACTCGGCTCGGCGATACATGCCGAGCAAACCTTGGATACCTCGGAACACCTGGTGCTGAATCTCGGCCAGCTCCTGATCGTCGACCTTTCCGTCGCCAATGCTGCGCGCCCAGGTCTCGGACAAGTTGGCAACCTGCCGGAAGAAATCGGCAAGGCCCATGGTCAGCGTCTCGGGGATGTCATGGGTGTAGGCGTCCGACAACTCTTGCCAAATGGTGTCGCCAACCAGGGCATGCACCGAGTCGAGGATGCGTGGATCCTTCGTCAGCTCAAGGATCTCGCTGAACTCTTGAACGTTCACGGTATGGGTAGGATGGGTGGGAGACAGCTTGTGCTGGAGTGTCGTGGCGTTGCGGCCGGTAGTGGCAGCGATAGCAGCAGCGCCACCCGGATAATCCCGCACGGAATGGTAGAGGGCGAGTTCGAGGGGCAACACTTCGCGCTTGGCGCGCTCGGTGCAGCTCATTGCAGTTCGGCTCATGGCGTTTGTCCTTGTCGGTAGCCAGTGCCTGCGGCGAGTCGTGGTGAGACCATCGCCGCACAGCTTATGAGAGGGCAATGCCAGCCAGCCAAAAGGCCGGATCGGCTCCATGCCGGGGCGCCACTCCATTGACCGCCCCAGGCGAAACTACCGCCTCCCGTGGTGAAGGAGGCGCCGCCCCAGCTCCATGCCAGGCCGGTGCAATCAAAGCGCGCGGACCTAAATGGTGTGCCCGCCCACCTGTCATGCAGCCCAGTAGCATCGTGGTGCTGCTACCGAGCGAAGGAGGCGACTAGTCGCCTCCCCTTTCGGCACCTGGCATTACCTCAGAAAGGCTGCCAGTGCCGGCGACGAGCGGTGGTGTTACACTCGCCGCATGGCTTGAGAGGGCCATATTGCTGCCAATCTGTGGTGGAGAAGGCAGCAATCTCAGGCTTTCGTGCCTGGGCTCCGCGAACAAGGCAAGTGGATACGTGGTGTGCCCGCCCAACTTGAACGCGGCCCGGTAGTACTGTGGTGGTAGTACCGGGGGAAACAGGGCGACCTTTAGGTCGCCTTTTTTCTATTCAGCCGCTAGGCCGCTCGGGGCTCATCCAGTTCAGGCGGGAAGACATCATCCAATGCACAGTTCGCCCCCAGATCATTCAAAGCTGCCGTTATCGCGCGGCATTCGCTCAGCCCTGGCATGCGATTTCCAGACTCATAGTTACTGACTCGGGTCTGAGTCCATCCCAATCGAGCAACCAGCTCCCTTTGCTTGACACCCGCACCCTTTCTCAGCTCCGCAATTCGATTCATGAAGAACACTCCGGTTGACTCGCTCAAAAGATAACACGAGACGTGGTTTTCACAACACGGTTAGTGCAAAAAAACCATTTCAATACGTGTTAAACATCAGGAATGAACACACTCGCACAGCGCATCAAACAGTTTCGCAAAGCCAAACACCTGACCCAGCAGGCACTTGCCATTGCCTGTGGTTGGGAATCGCAATCGCGCGTTGGCAACTACGAGCGCGGGATTCGGGAACCCAACCTGGCCGACATAGAGAGAATGGCAACCGCACTCGGCGTCACCCTAGGCGACCTGCTGGAAGGCACTGAGGAGTCCAGTACAGCCCCCAGCACCAACATTTCTTTTGCAAGACGGGCCTTGGAGGGCGCGGTGCCAGTTGTGGGTTACGCTCAACTCGGAGTGAATGGTTACTTCGAAGCCCTGGATTTTCCGGCGGGGCATGGTGATGGCTATCTGAATATCCATAGCGATGACCCTAAGGCATACGGCCTCAAGGTGACCGGGGACAGCATGCACCCCAGGATCAAGAACGGAGAGTATGTGCTGGTAGAGCCCAGCAAGGCCTACTTCAGCGGTGACGAGGTAATGGTCCGAACTACGAATGGCCGCACCATGATCAAGGAGTTCATCTACCTACGCGACGGGATGTATCGTTTCGATAGCGTCAATGCCGAACACGCCCCGATCCACATCGCAGAGGACGAGATCGAACACATTCACCTAGTGGGCGGCATCCTAAAATCATCACGGTTTATGCACACCACAAAAAAATAAAACGAATCGTGTTGACACGATAAAGCACATTGCGTGATATTTGCCCCACTCTCCCACCACAGAGTGAGGCAACACCATGCACACCACTGCATCGCTACACGTCCACCCGGCCGCGGCATCCACGGACCTCGTATTCAAGGTCCGGCGCCTGGCCAGACAGCACGGCTGCGCGTTCTCCCCCACCAAGCACCGAGCCACCACACACACCACCCGCCCACTGACCCCTGACGACGGGGGGCGCGCGGCATGAGCTATGCACTCAGTCATAACGCCTTTGCTTGCCTGAAGGCCCAGACCAATCTCTCCGGCCACTTCACCCACATCCTTAACGATGAGTCGAGCGGCACGCGCACCAAGGCAACACTGCAGACCGAGGTTTACCTCGACCAGGTGACCGTGGTCATCCGCATAGGGCCCACAGTGAATACCCTGACGCTGCAGGCAAACAGCCTCCCCAGCGCGAGGACCATCGCGCGGCATCTTGAGGCCATTGCCAACGGTGAACTGGACTCCGCTGAGATGTCCCCCGCCGAGCAAGTGCTCGCTGATGTCGCCTAGGAGGCGCCCATGGAACGCAACCTGGCACAGACCGCGAAACTGTTCGGGATCACCCGCAACGAGCTGATCCGCCTCATGCGCGAGCAGGATCTGCTGGACCAAAAGAACCTGCCCCGCTACCCCACGCGAGACCGCGACTACCTGCGGAAAAAAGAGGGCTGCTGGTTCCATCCGGTATCTGGCATGCAATACAGCGAGTCCACCCGCGTGAAGCAGGTCGGGATCCCCTGGCTTGCAGAGCGGCTCCAGCTGCAGCTTCCGACACCACCGGAAGACAAACGCTATGCGGCCTAGGCAGTACGCGGCCCAGATCCTCCAGCTCAAGACCCGCGAGGAGCGCAATGCCGCGCTCCTGCAGGTTCCTGAAGATTGGCGCGACCTGGTACGCAAGCACTGCGAAACCTCCTGGCACCATCCGTCACGCCACAAGCTCAGGGAGAGCCCGAAGCCTGATGAGCAATACAGACCAACTAGCGCTGCGCCTGCCGCACGCACCTGATGCAACGACTGTAGAGCTGCTGTACCGCACCTTCGGCGACGTTCTCATCCCGCTCGACAAAGTGCGCATGCAGTACTTCCGCAACCTCAACGAAGACACCTTTTCCGAGCAACTGAAGGTCGGCCGGATCTGCCTGCCAGTGACCACGCTGGACAACAGCCAAAAGGCATTGAAGTTCGCCCACATCCGCCATGTTGCCGCCCTAATCGACAGCAGGGCCTACCAGGCGGACGAAAAGCAGTCTCGGCCTAACGAGCAAGAAAAGCAGTAACGACACCAGCAAGGGCCGCCACCACCGGCCCGCACACCACAAGGAGTAAACCCATGACCACTCAACAGGTCCTCGCCCTCGTCGTCATCAGCGCGTTTGTCATCGGACTGTTCGCCTACGCCTACTGGTTTGGCCGCCAAGAAGGCCGCACTCGAGGCATGCTCGAGAGCGACCGCGTACACCACGCCACCATCAAAGACCTAGAACAATCTCTGGCAGTTTTGCGCCGGGACCACCAAAACGCCACTGCACGCGCCGAAAAGCTCAAGGACGCAAGTGCACTACAGGGGCAGCACCGCCGCTCAATGTTGGAGATCGCCGAGACACTACGCATAGCCGCCGAAACCTGGAAAGCCTTCAACACGGGCAACAAGCTCGAGCGTGATGCACGCCGCCTGCATGTCGAATCCCTCGCTATCGCTGCTCTGTTGAAGCCCACCGAAGAGGAGGCTGCAGCATGAATCAGGCCCATCTCCACACCGGCTTGCTTTTCGACTCTCCGCCTTGCGCAGGACATGCACTCGCCATCGCACCAGGACAGACACCGATCCAGACCTCGGAGAAAAGCGGGCGCGCGCGCGATCAGGTGAACGCTACCCACCCCGCCGCTTTGCTCCGTGAAGCTGCAGGCGTCGACGCGCAAGAAACAAAGAGCCTCTGCTGCGCAGCAGCAGGCACTATTCCCACCCTCAACGCCCACTCCGATTCGCATACCCCCCATGACAGGCTGCGCCAGGCTGCGCCCACTGATGCAACGCTGATCGCTTCTGATCGCCCGCACGCGCAGCCTGCCAAGGGGTATACGCACCTCTCCTTCTTAGCACTCGCAGCTAAGGAACGGGCCGTATGCAGCTGCATTGCCGTCGCCATCAACGCGACGCTTGCAGGGAATGCTGCAGGCGTGTATGCCACAGTTGACGAGATGGCCCTGGCTATCCATGACGCCCTACTGCACGCCGGCGTCTTACACCCTAAGCCCAGTGCTGCCGCTTGGCTCGGCCGATCCGACCTATATCGCACTCGGTTGGAAGCTGTACAGAATGGTGAACAGCGCGTGGAGTCTGTTTCCAGCAACGAACTGTTCGAGCTCGCCCGCAGCCATGTACGAAAGAGCCATAGGGATGCTCAGCCTAAGAAGGAGAAATGTTCATGAATACAGCCTTTGTATTGATGGCACAGTACAACGGCTTGGCAATCATCCCGCTTGAGCAAGTCTGCGCCGACTACTTCACACACCTCACACCCCTGGTATTCCAACGCAAAGTGCTGGCAGGGGATATCAAACTGCCTATCACCCGGCTTGAACCTAGCCAGAAAAGCGCCCGAGGCATCCACATTGCCGATCTGGCTCTTTACTTGGATCAGCAACGGGAAGCTGCGCGCAAAGAGTGTGTGCAGCTGAACAAGCCCCTTCGGGCAGGCTAGCTGGGAGATAGCACCTCACTTAGTAGCGCGCCTGTCAACCTTACTGACTGCCTGTTTGCACTCGACCCTACCAGCCAGGTGTATTCAACTCGACCACCCGCTGTCGATGGCCGGCTCCGACCGTCGGCTATCGACCCCAAGCTGCTCTTCACGTAGGTCAGGTAACGGCCAAAGCCGGAATTAACGTGAACCCTGCTTGCCAGCAATTTCGGGACTGAGGAGCTTTTTATCTATTCAGGTAGAGGGGCGTACGAAGGCTTTCAACTGCGGCCGGATTAGCAGGGAGAAGTGTGAGCAGCGGAAGCCTTGACTCACAGGAAAGGGCCCAACTGTTGAACGACGCTCTTGGTGAGACCGACGCACTTAATTTTCGAAAGTATCAAGGCATGGTAGGATTATATTGCACCATGTTATCCAGAATCAAAGTCCGCCGCATGACCTAAATGCCGCCCCGCTGCTGGAGTTGAGTGTTGTACTATTCCTGCTCGGCGCCACCGATTGCAGCGACGCTTACTGAGGACCTTCAATTTTTCTGAGCAGAGTCGGCAAACTGAATTATAGGAATAATAATATATAGATAGCCATTCACATTGAGAGCGCTTTGCGTGACTTACTCAGGCGCCAGCCATCGGAATAACATCCTCAACCAGTGCATAAATCGTAGGATCGTTCAGGGCAACCCAGCGTAAGAAGGCAGAGTATTGCTGAGCGTCCCTCATCATGTGCCGTATATGCAATACGGCTCGATCCCTGTCTTCTTTTATTGTATTTTGATCAATATATGCATTCACATACCTAATAAAAGTTGCATACTCCGAAAATAGCCGTTTTTTCATATATGCCGAAGTGACTCTTTTGTTTCCAGTATTATCTTCGTTGAATATCCTGCATATAAGCTCAGCAGTGGAACGTGTGCTTTCATCAGGTAGCCTGGCAATAACTCTAACTTTGGCGCCCGGCGAGGCGGGGGCGATATGCTCGATCGCCCTTAGTACGTCAACTCGATCGTCAGTGCAATCCAAAAGATTGTTATAGTGATGTCTTTTAAAGTTATTACAACGCGCGCAAGATAGAAATAAATTATTCCACGAATAAGTGAGCTCCTCATCTCCCTCATGTGCTACAAAATGCTCTACATTCAAGGATAGTGGCTCTTGAGTCTCACAAATATAACACTTGCCAAGGAAGTCGCGATTGAGCGCCTCAAGAACATCATCACCAGTATAGCTTCTTCTTGCAGCCAACGATGCAGGGGGCGGAAAACTTCTAGCAACCTTGAACATTTATACATCACCACGCTTATATTTGAGGATCTTATTTATGGCGATTTCTAGGTGCATTTCAGATTCGCTATCCATACTACTTCTAAATGGACTAAGCTCTTTAGCCAATGCCACGGCTTCATCTGTTATGTTTTTTTTCGACGTAAGTTCTACAAGCCGTCCTATTTTATCCTCTAGATTCTTTGAAATTACTGGCACACCAAGAAGTCCCTCAACGATCGCTTCTATCGAATACATGGAAAGATTTTTAGAGATTTGATTGGAGGAAATATCGTAAATTACAGTATCGTCTGTGGAAGTTATGACGAACGGGGAGTGAGTGCTTACAATGAATTGAATATTCGGGAACGACTTGTAGAAGAATGGCAGTATCTTGCGCTGCAGCGAGATATGCAGATGAGCATCTATTTCATCAATAAGAACCACGCCGGTCAAATCTGAGGGGATGATGCGATGATATTCTGCCCTAATGAATAAATCGGAATATATTTCAAATATCGCAGCATAACCGGATGAAAGATTTTGGAAGGTAAAAGGCTTCTTTCCCCCCTGGTGAATATAGTATCTTAATTCGTCGCGATTAAAAACTGCTCGAACAGACTCATCCTCAAATAAGTATTGCAGGCTTTCATTAAAGCTCTCAAACCAATCTTTTATCTTTGTTTCTATATATGCCTTTTGGTCGGTTGCCAATGCAAGCCTTACCTGCATGTTTACCAAGTGCTGCTCAAACTCTTGACCGAACTTGTGATCATGGAAATAGTGCGTTGGCGGCTTAGTATATGCCTCTGCCGACTTAACGACTTTGATTTCTGAATGACGGTATGCGGTATACAGGCGAATGACAGCTTTGTTGCTATTATATTGCTCCAACAAAGCTTCGCCATCATTAACCCTCACAAGACAAGGAGCTTTATCAAATTCTTTTTTTCTTGTCACGCGAGTTGCTTGAATTTGGTCCCTATAATTTTTTTCGTATTGTGGATACAAACTGATTTGCTCCACAAGATTTTTGATCTGACTTTTTCGACTTTCATCATATACAAAACCGTGCGAAACTTGCTTTTTCAGTGCTTCGTAAATACTGGTGAGCAGGGATGTTTTTCCTGCACCATTCTTACCTATGACTATGCAGTTTTGTCCGCTTAACCTAAAGCGGTAACTCTTTTTAATGTTAACTAAGAATCCTGAAACTGCGTCCACATTCCCCATACTTTAATCCTTTTTATTTCTATCGCTTTGAGCGGGCCTGCCGGAGCGAGGGCATCCATACGTCCTAAGGAGCAATGCGCCATTCTCGCCTCCGACCTACGCTGGAATCAATGGCGCCCGCTATCGACCTCAGCGGTGTTTCGCAGGGAACAGACCATTGCCTAGCCCGCCGTTAAACCCAGCCATTAAAACCCATCCATTACCGGGGCAAGCCAAACTAGTCAGCCCTGGCGCCAAGGGTTACTGGTGCAAGGATAATCCGATCTAACCAACTCCATGCCTTGTATCGATCGCCACGCCCACGCAAATGGGTATAACGCCGCAGCGAGTTCCAGTCACGATGACCAGAAACGCTCGACACTCTGGGAATATCCCAATCCATTTCGAACAGCCTGCTCACTCCCTCGTGGCGCAGATCGTGGAAGTGCAGATCCGCTACACCAACCATCTTGCACGCCTGGGACCAGGCCTTTCCGATGGAGTCGCTGTTGTAAGGGAAGATCTCAGCGCACCGACGTGGCATGCTTTGCACGATCCTCCACGCTTCATCGGGGAGATAGCACCAAACATCGTTGCCAATCTTCTGGCCTGGGTTCTTCATGTCCCGCACCTTCACCGCCTGGCGGTGCTCATCCAGATCCTCCCACAAGATGCGGGCAATCTCGTCCATGCGCCGAGTAGAGAAAATGGCAAAGGCTGCCACTTTGGGCATGTGAATGACAGTCGGGCGCCGTGAAAGCATCTCGAAGAAATGCTCGAGCAGCTTGTCGAGTTCGTCGAGATTGGGCCTTCGATCCCGCTCACGGCTCCTCATGTTGTAACCGAGCCGCTTCAGCACGAGGCGCGCATCCGGCATGGCTTGAGGGTTGATCTCATACCCCCACGCCGCCCTGGCCAGCGACAGCACTGAGCCCAAGTGAGCAAGATCATTGCCAGCTGTCTGCGGTTTGATGTCACCACCCTCGGGGCTCATGCGCCATAAAGCATAGTCCACCAGGACCTGCTGAGAGATATCGGAATCGACCACGTCGCCCAGGTAGCTACTCTTGATGGCCACGAGGGTCTGCCGCTTCGTCTTGCCAAGCGGCCGAGCTTTCTCTGCCTCCACCAGGTATCGGTCGATCATGTCCTTGACGGCGTGCCCGCCACGATTGGCCCGCTCGATCGCTCCAGGTTCCGCCAACTCGGTCTCTCGTCGCTTCGCCCAGGCTTGAGCTGCCTGCTTGCGGGCGAAGGTCTGACACTCTTGGTAGACTAGGACACCTTTTTTCTTGAGGCGGATCTGGACGGTATAACTGACCGTTCCATCGGCCTTTTTCCTTGCTCTGATCGTTGCCATATTTTCCGGTGGTACAAGCGTGATTGGCGGTGGTACATCGTACCACCGTCACACCAAAAACGTCTGAAAACCCTGGAAAATGGTACAAAACCGTGTAGACCAGAATGCCCCTAGAAACAGCTTCAAAGCCACAAAACACGCGCCCCGAGCCATCCCGCCGCTTCTCCGTGGCACCGATGATGGACTGGACAGACCGCCACTGCCGCTTCTTCCTGCGCCTGCTCTCCCAGCACGCCCTGCTCTACACCGAAATGGTCACCACCGGCGCCCTGCTGCACAACGACGCCCAGCGTTTCCTGCGCCATGACCAATCCGAGCACCCACTGGCCCTGCAGCTGGGCGGCAGCGTGCCGGCGGACCTGGCCGCCTGTGCGCGCCTGGCCGAGGACGCCGGCTATGACGAGGTCAACCTCAACGTCGGCTGCCCCAGCGACCGGGTGCAGAACAATATGATCGGCGCCTGCCTGATGGGCCATCCGGCGCTGGTGGCCGATTGCGTCAAGGCCATGCAGGACGCGGTCGGCATTCCGGTCACGGTCAAGCACCGCATCGGCATCAACGGCCGCGACAGCTACGCCGAGCTGTGCGACTTCGTCGGCCAGGTGCGCGACGCCGGGTGCCGCAGCTTCACCGTGCATGCGCGCATCGCCATCCTCGAAGGCCTGTCGCCCAAGGAGAACCGTGAGATCCCGCCGCTGCGCTACGACGTGGCGGCGCAGCTCAAGGCCGACTTCCCGGACCTGGAGCTGGTGCTCAACGGCGGTATCAAGACCCTCGACGAGTGCCGCACCCACCTGCAGACCTTCGACGGCGTGATGCTCGGGCGCGAGGCGTACCACAACCCGTACCTGCTGGCCGAGGTCGACCAGCAGCTGTTCGGCAGCGCGGCACCGGTGGTCAGCCGGGCCGAGGCGATGGAAAAGCTGCGTCCGTACATCGTCGCGCACATGCAAAGCGGCGGCGCGATGCATCACATCACCCGGCATATCCTCGGGCTCGGCCAGGGCTTCCCGGGGGCGCGGCGCTTCCGCCAGTTGCTGTCGGCGGACATTCACAAGACCAGCGAACCGCTGAAGGTGCTGGACCAGGCTGCCGAGCTGTTGCAGGGGCGCTGAGGGAACCTGGGGCGGGGTTGGCACTCGAAGGGTTAGCCTTTTACCGCGGCCCTGGCGTTGGCCGGGGCTGCTTTGCAGCCCTTCGCGGGGCAAGCCCGCTCCTACACGTGGGAGCGCGCTGCTTCGAAGGGTTTCCCGATACGCCTGCGACGGGCCTTGAGTGGCTGTCGGGGCTCGGGTAATGTCGAGTCATTGCACAGGACAGAGCACGCCCATGACCTCCAAGCTGGAACAACTCAAGCAGTTCACCACCGTCGTCGCCGACACCGGCGACCTGGACGCCATCACCCGCCTCAAGCCGGTCGACGCCACCACCAACCCTTCGCTGCTGCTCAAGGCCGCCGCCATCCCGGGTTACGCCGACCTGCTCAAGCAGGTCAAGGCCGATGCCAAGGGCAATGTCGACCTGGCCTGCGACAAGTTCGCCGTGTCGGTGGGCTCGGGCATTCTCAAGGTCATTCCGGGGCGCATCTCCACCGAGGTGGACGCGCGACTGTCGTTCGACGAGCCAGCGCTGCTGAAAAAGGCCCGTCAGCTGATCGAGCTGTACGAAGCGGCCGGTGTGTCGAAAGACCGCGTGCTGATCAAGCTGGCCTCCACCTGGGAAGGCATCCGCGCCGCCGAGAAGCTGGAGAAGGAAGGCATCCAGACCAACCTCACCCTGCTGTTCTCCTTCGCCCAGGCCCAGGCCTGCGCCGATGCCGGGGTGTTCCTGATCTCGCCGTTCGTGGGGCGCATCTACGACTGGTACAAGAAAAGCACCGGCAAGGAATACGTCGGCGCCGAGGATCCGGGCGTGCAGTCGGTCACCCGCATCTACGACTACTACAAGACCAACGGCTACAACACCGTGGTCATGGGCGCGAGCTTCCGCAACATCGGCCAGATCGAGCAACTGGCCGGCTGCGACCGCCTGACCATCAGCCCCGAGCTGCTGCAGCAACTGTCGGAAGACCAGGGCGAACTGCCACGCCTGCTCAAGCCGGGCAATGCCGGCGAAGCCAAGCAGCAGTTGAACGAAAGCCAGTTCCGCTGGGCGATGAACGAAGACGCCATGGCCACCGAGAAGCTGGCCGAAGGCATCCGCCAGTTCGCCCGCGACCAGGAAAAGCTGGAAGCGCTGATGGCTGGCTGACAAAGCCTGATACATCTTCGGCTTGATCGACGGGCGGTTAATGCAGAGCATTTCCCGCCCGTTTTCGTTGGGGTGGCCGATGACGCCATCGCGGGGCAAGCCCGCTCCCACACTGAAAACACCGCATTCCCCATTCCCTGTGGGAGCGGGCTTGCCCCGCGATAGGGCCATCAGCATCACACGAACCTGAGCCATCCATGCCCGCCACCGCTTCGCTCCCCCTCGTCCTCGCCGGCCCCATCCTCCGCCGCCTGGAACCGCAACGCCTGGCCATCTGGCTGGTCGGCTCGCAACCGCTGCAACCCGAATTTCTCCTCGACCAAGCCGGCATCGGCGCCACCACGCGCTGCGAGGTGATCGCGGTCGGTGAGCACGCCTTCATTCACCTGCTGGACATCCACTTCGACCACCCGCTGCCCAGCAACGTGGCGCTCGACTACGACCTGCGCCTGGCCAACGGCCAGGGCATCGCCGACTGGGCCCCACACCTGCTCTACCCCGGCGCCAGCCGCCCCAGCTTCGTGCTGCGCGACCGTCTTGACCAGTTGCTCCACGGCTCCTGCCGCAAGCCCCATCACCCGGCCGCCGACGGTCTGCTCTGCGCCGACCGCCTGCTTGCCGCCGATCCGCGCCCTGAAGAACGCCCCGCCGTGCTGCTGATGAGCGGTGACCAGGTCTATGCCGACGATGTCGCCGGCCCCATGCTGCGTGCCATCCACACGCTGATCGAGCGCCTGGGCCTGTTCGACGAAGCCCTCGACGGCGCCCTGGTCGACAGCGGCGCCGAACTCTATCGCCACCCGGCCTGCTACTACCACCGCGCCGACCTGCTGCCGGCCCAGGAAGGCAACGAGACCCTGCGCGAACGCTTCTTCGGCGGCAAGCGCAAGCCGATCTTCTCGTCCAGCAACGCCGACAATCACCTGGTGACCTTCGCCGAGGTCATGGCCATGTACCTGCTGGTCTGGTCGCCGCTGCCGTGGCCCCTGGTGCGGATGGACATGCCAGAGGGCCTGACCGAGCAGCGCCAGGCCCGTTATCAGTGCGAACTGCCGCTGATCGAGGCTTTTTGCGACGGCCTCGGCCAGGTGGCGCGGGTAATGGCTCACCTGCCCTGCCTGATGATCTTCGACGACCACGACATCACCGACGACTGGAATCTGTCGGCGCAATGGGAACAGACCGCCTACGGCCACCCGTTCTCGCGGCGCATCATCGGCAACGCCCTGCTCGGCTACCTGCTGTGCCAGGGCTGGGGCAACGACCCGGACGGTTGCGCGGCGCTGGTCGGGCAATGCCGGCAACTGAACGAGGCACGGGACGAGCTGATCGGCGAGCTGCTGCGCTTCCAGGGCTGGCAGTACGCGCTGCCCAGCAACCCGCCGCTGCTGGTGCTCGATACCCGCACCCGCCGCTGGCGCAGCGAAAGCAGCCTGGCCAAGCCCTCCGGCCTGCTGGACTGGGAGGCGCTGAGCGAACTGCAGCAGGCGCTGCTCGACCATCCTTCGGCGATCATCGTCTCGCCGGCGCCGATCTTCGGGGTCAAGCTGATCGAGACCGTGCAGCGGGTATTCAGCGCCCTCGGCTACCCGTTGCTGGTGGAT
Source organism: Pseudomonas sp. BW16M2 (assembly GCF_014268865.1). Lineage (NCBI taxonomy): Bacteria > Pseudomonadati > Pseudomonadota > Gammaproteobacteria > Pseudomonadales > Pseudomonadaceae > Pseudomonas > Pseudomonas sp. BW16M2. Next base: position 110,408 of record NZ_JABWRI010000010.1, read on the forward strand.
GCGGAGAACTGGATGGCCCATCGCGGCGCGGCGCAGGTGATCCTCAACATCTTCCGCCATTCGCGCACGCCAGGGCACTACGTGGTGCTGTCGGGCGACGTGCATTACTCGTTCGTTTACGAAGTGCTAATCCGCCACCGCCAGCGCAGCCCGCACCTGTGGCAGGTGACCAGCAGCGGGATCAAGAACGAGTTTCCCCGCCGCCTGCTGGATGTGCTCGACCGGCTCAACCGCTGGCTGTATTCGCCACGCTCGCCGCTCAACTGGTTTACCAAGCGCCGGGAAATGCAGGTGGTGCCGCGCACGCCCAGCCGGAGCAAGGCCGGGGAGCGGTTGTGGAACAGCGCGGGGTTGGGGCAGGTGTTTTTCGATGGCCAGGGGCGGCCGGAGCGGGTGTTGCAGCTCAATGCCGACGGGACCGCGGCAACCGAATTCATCAGGCGGGATTGAATAGACGCTTGATACCGCGCCGGCTTCTTCGCGGGTAAACCCGCTCCCACAGAGTATGCGGTGCCTGTGGGAGCGGGTTTACCCGCGAAGAAGCCGGCGCGGCACTTGAATCAGGACCGCTCGAGCGCGCTCACCAGGTCATGGAACGCTTCACGGTTGGAGTCATTCAAGCCCATGAGGATCTTGTGCGCCTCCAGCACCTTGGAACGCACCACGCTCTCGTCCTGATCCTGGGACGGCAGGTCGGTCAGGCATTCCGGGCACGGCACCGGGCGGTCGACGATGTTGAACACCTGGTCGAAGCCCATGGACTGCAGCAGGCGGGAAATGTCCGGGTTGGTGGTGACCACGGTCGGCAGCAGGCCGACTTTCTGCCGGGACAGGATCGACAGCTTGGCCAGCAGGCCGAGGGTGGTGCTGTCGATGCTCTCGGTTTCGGTCAGGTCGATGACGATGGCCGAGAAGTTCAGCGCGGTGAAGATCTTCTCGATCGTCGCATCCAGCGCCGAACACAGGGTCAGGCGCACTTCACCGACAAATTTCAGAACGAAGGTCCCGCTCTGCTCGGCGAACTGGATTCTACCAGTACTCATTCAAGGTTCCTGCTCAACACCAATAGGGCGATATCATCCGGCATCTCCCCAAGCGTAGCCAATTCGAATCGTTGGCGCAGCCCCTCCAGGCTACCACCCGCCGCCTTGACGATTTCCGGCAAGGCCGCTTCCTTATCTTTGAGTGTGTCCCCGGGCAAAAGGTCCAGAATGCCATCGGACATCAGGGTGAGGCTGAACTGCGGTGGCAGCTCCAGCACCTGGTCCTGGTAGCTGGCCTCGTCGAACAACCCCACCGGCAGGCCGCGGCCTTCCAGGTAGCGGGCCTGGCCCGGGGTGTACAGCACCGGCAGCGGCAAGTGGCCGCCGACGCTGTAGGTGAGCAGGCCGGTGTCCTCGTCGATGACGCCACCGACCATGGTCACATGCTTGCCCAGCTTGCAGTTGATCAGCCCGCGGTTGATGTGGCTGAGCACCTGCGAAGGCTTGAACTCGCGCATCTTGCCGCCACGCTTGAATTCGAACAGCAGGCGCGTGGTCATGAACTTGAGCAGCACCGTGACGAACGCCGACGAGGCGCCGTGGCCGGAGACGTCCGCCAGGTAGAAGGCAATGCGCCTGTCATCCACGCGGAAGTAGTCGGCGAAATCGCCCGACAGGTACAGCGATGGGATGATCTGGTGCTCAAAGGCGAACTCGCCGGCCACCCAGGGGTTTTCCGGGAGCATGTTCATCTGCACCTGGCGACCGGCGGTCTGGTCCTCCTGCAGCAGGTGCAGGCTGGCCTCCAGCTCGCGGTTGGCGGCTTCGAGCTTCTCCCGGTAGCGTTGGTTTTCCAGCACCAGGCGCGAGCGGTCGAGCGCGCGGCGCACCGAGTGCTCGAGCACGGCCAGGTCTTCCAGGGGCTTGATCAGGTAGTCCGCCGCGCCCAGGCGCAGGGCTTCGACCGCGTCGCTCATGACGCCGGCACCGGACACCACGATCACCGGCAGCTGCGGCGCGCGCTCGCTGATCCGGCGGATCAGTTCGAGGCCGCCCATCTGCGGCATGCGCAGATCGCAGATCACGAGGTCGGGCTGGTGTGCTTCGAAGACCTGGAGGCCCTGCTGGCCGTTGCCGGCCTGGAGGACGCTGAAGCCGCTGTCTTCCAGATAGGCGGCGAGACTGGCACGGACCACCTCGTCGTCATCGATGATCAGCAGCGTTGCACTGGGTTTCTGCATGTGGGCGAACGGCGCCAGATTTGGGTTGGCGTAGCGGCTGTGAAGGACCGACAGACGGCTACTGGAATGCTCTCTAGCCACTCTCTATTTGAGTTGTAGGACAAGAAGACTGGTCCGGCAAATAGCGAGGTGCCCTGTAAGGCGCTGACGGTACTCCCATCCGCCTGGCGTTTCAAGCATGGCAAGGAAGACTTCCGCGCACTTTACAGGGCAAATCACCCGGCGTTATAAGAAAGCACATCGGCGCAACCTGACGAAAGGATGCAAGCATGTCCCAGCCTCCCGTGGATTACAGCGAAAAACGCGATTTCATACGCATGCGCATTGAAACCGAGGTCAGCCTGCTGCACGCCGGCCAGGTGATCAGCGCCGTGTGCATCGACCTCTCCAGCAGCGGCATGCAGGTCCAGGCACCGCAGCGGTTCAAGGTGGGCGACCAGCTCGAGGTGCGCATCGACTCCGACCATGCCGCCCTTGCCGGCTTGCATGCCAGCACCGAAGTGGTGTGGATCGCCGACCAGCCCGGCGGCGCGCAGAAGTTCGGCCTGCGCATCCTGGCCATGCATTGAACTGTTACGAAAAAGGCGACCCGAAGGTCGCCTTTTTCGTGAGCCGGTCGATCAGAAGTCGTCTTCGACCTGGCCGTCCTTGACCTTGAACTCGCGGTTCTGCAGGTAGGCGTTGCGCAGGAAGATGTACTTGTCGCCCTGGATCAGTTTCTCTGCCGACAGCAGGCTGGCGCGGGTGTCGATCACGTCCACTGCCATGAGCGAGTTGCGAGTCGGCACATGGTCGATGTAGCGGTAGGGTTCGGTGTAGGTGTCCGGGTACTTGGCCAGGCCGTCACGCACGGTGCTCGGGCCAAGGAACGGAATGACCACGTACGGCCCGCTGGGCACGCCCCAGTAGCCGAGGGTCTGGCCGAAGTCCTCGTCGTTGCGCTGCAGGCCCATCTTGGTGCCGACATCGAAGAAGCCGCCCAGGCCGAAGGTGGTGTTGACGATCAGCCGCGCCGTGTCGATGCCCGCCGCTCGAGGCTTGAGCTGCAGCACGTTGTTGGCCAGGTTGGTGACGTCGCCCAGGTTGCGGAAGACGTTGTGGATGCCATCTTCGAGGAACTGCGGGGTGACGTACTGGTAACCCTGGGCCAGCGGCTTGAGGGCATAGGTGTCGAGGACATCGTTGAACCTGAAGATCGGTCGGTTGACCGACTCCCACGGATCCTCCTCGGTGGCCGCCTGGGTGGCTGCCACGGGCGCCAGCAGCAAGCTGGCGCAGACACAGGCCTGGGTGACTCGCTCGATCACTCCGGCACCGATCCTACGCATAGATGTTTCTCCATCGGATTTCACGGCGGCAACGGCCTTTGGCGCGCTGCTCGATAGGGCGCAAGTATACTGGCTTGCTGGCTGAACGGTAGTTTTACATATCTCTGTCAAGATTTCGTGAACAACTGTAGTCGTCATCCCTTGGTCACAATCGCCGGTTAGCCTGCGGGGTATTTAGGGACGTTGCCATGCAAGACGCACCCGCCTTCACCGCCGTGCTGTTCGGACTGCGCGGCTGCCTGGTCCAGGCAACCGACGACGGCCCCCTGCCCGCCCCCGGCGCCCTCGATTCCCTTCACCATCTGCGCTCGCAGGCGGTGCCGTGCATCTGGCTCGACGAACTCAGCGCCAACCAGGGCAAGCGCCTGAGCAGCGTGCTGCCCGACTGGCTGCCGGGCCATCTGGTCAATGGCTGCAAGTGGCCGGCGCCCAACGCCTGCTGGCAGGCGCTGATGAGCCTCGACAGCCAGCGCCTGGAAGGCTGCGTGCTGGTCAGCGGCGAGCCGCGGCTGCTGCAGGCCGGGCTCAACGCCGGCCTGTGGACGGTGGGTCTGGCGGCCTGCGACCTGGGCTCCAGCCAATGGCAGGCCATGACCCGGCAGGAACAGGAGCGCACCCGTGGCAAGGCGACCCTGGCGCTGTTCGGCCTGGGCGTGCACTCGGTGATCGATCACCTGGAATCCCTCGACACGTGCCTGGCGGACATCGCCCAGCGCCGGCACAAGGGCGAGAAACCCTGATACATCCCCGTTGATGCGGGTCATGCAAAGCTGCGGCAGGTGGATTACGCTAGAAGGCAGGCCAGAACCTTTACCGTGTCGCCGAGGTCCATGGCTTGCCAAGTCATTGATGGAGAACGAACAATGCCTGCCCGCGAACTGCAAGAGCAACTCGATAGCCTGCGCGAGCAACTGGACCGCAATCCACCGCTCTCGCTGGAAGAGCGCGACCACCTGCATGAACTGATGCAGCAGATCGAAGCCCAGATCAAACTCGAAGAAGCGACCAAGGACAACAACCTGGTCGATGGGGTCAATACCGCCGTCGAACGCTTCGAGGCCGATCACCCGGACCTTACCGCCATCCTGCGCAATATCGCCAATCACCTGCACAGCATGGGAATCTGAACCGAATGGGGCCGCAAACGCGGCCCCATGACATTACTGACGCACCAGTCGCAGATTCTGCGGGCTGATCGCCCCGGTGCTGCGGTACGGGTTGATATCCAGCCCGCCACGACGCACATACCGCGCATACACCGTCAGGTGCTCAGGCTTGAGCAGGTTCTTCAGGTCCAGGTAGATCCGCTCCACGCATTGTTCGTGGAAATCGGCATGCTGGCGGAAGCTGATCAGGTAGGTCAGCAGGCTGGCATGATCCAGCGCCTGCCCCTTGTACTCCACCACCACGCTACCCCAGTCCGGCTGGCCGGTGACCGGGCAGTTGGATTTGAGCAGGTGGCTGTGCACCGTCTCTTCCACCACGCGCTCCGACGAGCAACGCAGCAGCTCCGGTTGCGGCTGCTCGTAGTTGCTGATGTTCACATCCAGCGCGTCGATGCACTGGCCCGGCAGCGCGGTCACGCCCTGCCCCTCGACCTCGGCCAGGGTGCTGACCTTGACCGCGACAGGCTTGCCGGCTGCGGCGGACAGGTCCTGCACCAGGCACGCCTGCAACGCCTCCAGCGACTCGAACACCGTCTGGTTCAGCGAGTTGAGGTACAGCTTGAAGGACTTGGACTCGATGATGTTCGGCGAATCGCACGGGATGGCGAACTCACCGATGGCCACTACCGGCTTGCCCGAAGGCAGCAGCCAGGACAGCTCGAAGCAGTTCCAGAAATCCACGCCCTGCCACGGCAGCGCGTCGCCGCTCACACCCAGCTCGGCCCATTTGGCCAGGCGGGGAATCGGGAACAGCAGCGCGGGGGTGTAGGTGGCGATGTATTCGCTGGACTTGCCCAGCGGGGAATGTTCGGCGGCGGGATGCATGGAAACTGACCTGAAGGTTCGAAATTGCCCCTAGTCTACCGGTTTTGCACCCCGCCTTGGAGCCGTTGTCACTCGATGGTCAGCGGCCCGACCATGCCTGCCTGATAGTGGCCCGGCACGTTGCAGGCGAACTCGATGGGCGCCGACTTGCGGAAGGTCCAGGTCAGTTCGGCGCGCTGGCCGGGCTGTACCAGCACGGTGTTGCCGCCGCCATGGCCGTGGCCAGCGCCCATCTGGCCGTGATCCATCTGACCATGGTCCATGCCTTCGTGGTTCATGCCGGCGGTGAACATCTTGCCCTGCATGGCGATCATTTCCTTCTGGTGCTCGGCGTGCATGGCCTTGTCGCCCAGGTTGAACTCGTGGGGCAGCTTGCCTTGGTTGACCAGCACGAAGCGCACGGTCTCGCCGGCCTTGACCTTGATGCTCTTGGGTTCGAAGGCGATGTCCTTGAGCACCACCTCGACGGTGCGGGTGGCCTTGGCCGCCTCGGCCGGCTCGCCGAAGGCGAAGGATTTGCCGCTGTCGGCGAAGCTCGGCAGGCTGACCAGTGCGAGGGCGGCGGCGATAAACAGGTGTTTCATGGGTGACTCCGGGTCGTTCTGGGAGAATGAGGCCATTCTCGAAAAGGCTGGCTGGCAGCTGGCTGACAGGAAGATTACAACTTTGTCAGCTTGGGCAGGCCGCCGGATCGTCACGTATCATTTCGGCATCACCTTGGCCCTAACCGTTGGTAAACACATGAAACTGCTGATCGTCGAAGACCAGGCCAAGACCGGCCAGTACCTGAGCCAGGGCCTGAGCGAAGCCGGCTTCGCCACTGAGCTTGCCAACGACGGCGACACTGGCCAGCACCTGGCCCTGACCGGCGACCACGACCTGCTGATCCTCGATGTGATGCTGCCGGGGCGCAACGGCTGGCAGATCCTCCAGGCCGTGCGCCAGGCCGGGCTGGACACGCCGGTGCTGTTCCTCACCGCCCGCGATGCCGTCGAGGACCGTGTCCACGGCCTGGAGCTGGGCGCCGACGATTATCTGGTCAAACCATTCGCCTTCTCCGAACTGCTGGCCCGGGTACGCAGCCTGCTGCGCCGGGGCGCCAGCGCCAGCCAGGACACCTGCCTGAGCCTGGCCGACCTGCGCCTGGACCTGATCCGCCGCCGCGCCGAGCGGGCCGGCCAGCGCGTCGACCTGACCGCCAAGGAATTCGCCCTGCTCGAACTGCTGCTGCGCCGCCAGGGCGAGGTGCTGCCCAAGTCGCTGATCGCCTCGCAGGTGTGGGACATGAACTTCGACAGCGACACCAACGTCATCGAGGTGGCCATCCGCCGCCTGCGCCTGAAGATCGACGACACCCACACCACCAAGCTGATCCATACCGTGCGCGGCATGGGCTACGTGCTCGAGGAGCGCCAGGACTGATGCGCCGCCTGTCCCTCGGCAGCCGCCTGGCGCTGCTGTTCGCCGCCTGCACCGCCAGTGTCTCGCTGGGCGCCGGCCTGCTGTTCAGCCGCGCCAGCGAGCAGCATTTCGTCGAACTCGACCAGCAGCTGCTCAGCGGCCGCCTGTCACTGATGCGCAGCCTGCTCGACGGCGTCACCAGCCCCGAGCAACTGGCCACGCGCCTGCCAGGGCTGCTCAACGAGCTGAGCCACCAGTCCGACCTGGCCTTGCGCGTGCGCGCGGTCGACGGCACCACCTGGTTCGCCAGCCGCAGCGACCTGCCCGACGCCCCGGACCAACCCGGCCTGGCCACCCTGCATACCCAGGGCATCGACTACCGCGGGCTAAGCCTGCCGCTGGACGAAGCCCGACCTGCCTCGCCGCAGCTGACCCTGTTCCTCGACATCACCCATCACCAGCACTTCCTGCAAGGCATGCAGCGCCTGATCTGGCTCACGGTCGGCCTCAGCGCGCTGGTCACCGCGCTGCTGGGTGCCTGGGCCGTGCGCCGTGGCCTGAAGCCGCTGCGGCGGATGGGCAAGGTCGCCGCCAGCGTCAACGCCCGCTCGCTGACCACCCGCCTGCCGGCCGCCGAGATGCCCGAAGAGCTGGCCGAACTGGCCGGCACGGTCAATGCCATGCTGCAGCGCCTGGACGACGCCTTCCAGCGCCTGTCGGCATTCTCCGCCGACATCGCCCACGAGTTGCGCACGCCGCTGTCCAACCTGCTGACCCACACCCAGGTCACCCTCACCCGCCCGCGCAGCCTCGAGGAGTACCGCGAGGCCCTGCATGGCAACCTTGAAGAGTTGCAATGGATGGCCCAGCTGGTCAACGACATGCTCTACCTGGCCAAGGCCGACCATGGCCTGCTGATGCCCAATAGTCAGGCGCTGGACCTGGCGACCGAGGTCGATGCGCTGCTGGAGTATTACGCGCCGCTGGCCGAGGAGGCTGAAGTCAGGCTGTCTCGCGAGGGCCAGGCGCATGTCGAAGGCGACCGGCACATGCTGCGCCGCGCCTTGTCGAACCTGCTGGACAACGCCCTGCGCTTCACCCCGGCGGGCGGCGAGATCCGTGTGAGCCTTGCGCCGGGGTTGCGCATCGAGGTGGCCAACAGTGGCCCGGCGATCGCCCCGCAACTGCTGGAGCGGCTGTTCGACCGTTTCTATCGGGCAGACCCGGCGCGCCAGGAAGGCAGCAGTGAACATGCAGGGCTCGGGCTGGCCATCACCCGCTCGATCGTGCAGGCCCACGGCGGGAAGATTCGGGCGGAGTGCGAAGGTGGGTGGACGCGGTTCGTGATCGAGTTGCCTGCATAAGGGGCTGCTGCGCAGCCCATCGCCGGCAAGCCGGCTCCCACAGGGATAGCGCAAGGCTTGAGATCTAAGCGGGCGGGGTGGGAGCCGGCTTGTCGTGGCGACGAACCGCGGCGAAAGGGGCGCAAAGCGCCCCCGGTGTTGCCATGCCTTACTCGTAACGCAACGCCATCGCCGGTTCGATCTGCGAGGCGCGATACGCAGGGTAGATGGTCGCCAGGAAGCTCATCACCAGCCCGGCCACGCAGATGATCGCCACGTCGCCCCACTGCAGCTCCGACGGCAGGCTGCTGATGAAGTAGATGTCGGAGGTGAAGATGTGCTGGCCGCTGACCCGCTCGATCCAGCCGACCACCGCGCTGACGTTCAGCGCCAGGAGCACGCCGAGCACACCGCCGATCAAGGTGCCGACGATGCCGATCAGGCTGCCCTGGACCATGAACGTGCCCATGATCTGCGCCGGCGTCGCGCCGATGGTGCGCAGGATGGCGATATCCGCGCCCTTGTCGTTCACCACCATCACCAGGGTGGCGATGATGTTGAACGCGGCCACGGCGATGATCATCATCAGCAGCAGGCCAATCATGGTCTTTTCCATCTTCATGGCGCTGAACAGGCTGCCCTGGGTATGCGACCAGTCATCGGCACGGTAGCCTTCACCCAGCCCGGCGGCGATGGCCTTGGACACCTGCGGCGCGGCGTACAGGTCGTGCAGTTTCAGACGCACGCCCTGCACCTGGCCCGGCGCCCAGCGCTGCATCTCGCCGGCGTCGGCGATATGGATATAGGCCTGGGAGCCATCCAGTTCGGCGCCGACCTTGAAGATGCCGACCACGGTCAGGCGCTGCATGCGCGGGGTGATGCCCCCCGGCTCCTTGCTGATCTCCGGGACGATCAGGGTCAGCTTGTCGCCGGTGTTCAGGCGAAAGCGTCGCGCCGTCAGTTCACCGATGACCACGCCGTACTCGCCCGGCACCAGGTCCTGCAGGCTGCCCTGGACGATATGCTGGGTGACGATGGAGACCTTGCCCTCCTCGGCCGGGTCGATGCCGGCAACCTGGATCGGCTGCATCGCCCCCTTGTACGAGAGCATGCCCTCCATCTCGGTGATCGGCGCCGCGGCCATCACCGCCGGATTGCCTTCGGCGGTGCTGGCGACCTTGCGCCAGTCGTCCAGCGGCTGCGCGCCGAGGATCGCGGCATGGGGCACCAGGCCGAGCACGCGCGAGCTCATCTCGCGCTGGAAGCCGTTCATCACCGACAGCACCGTGATCATCGCCAGCACGCCAAGCGACAGCCCGATCATCGAGGTCATGGAGATGAACGAGATGAAGTGGTTGCGACGCTTGGCACGGGTGTAGCGAGCACCGATGAACAAGGACAAGGGTCTGAACATGAACAGGGATACCCAATCTAAGTGTGAACCGGAGCGCCTCAAGGCGCCCCGCGCAAGCGATTTAGATCGCCACCAGGCGCCCGTCTTCCAGGCTCAGCACGCGGTCCATCTGGCGCGCCAGGTTGAGGTCGTGGGTCACCACCAGGAAGGCGGTCTGCGAATGCGTGGACAGCTCTCGCATCAATTCCTGGATACCCATGGCCGTATGGTGGTCGAGGTTGCCGGTGGGCTCGTCGAGCATCACCAGGCCCGGACGATTGACCAGGGCGCGGGCGATCGCCACGCGCTGGCGCTCGCCACCGGACAGCTCGGCGGGTTTGTGATTCAACCGATGCCCCAGGCCGACGCGCTTGAGCAGCGCCTCGGCGCGCTCGCGGGCCTCGGTGATCGGCGTCTTGCCGATCAGCAGCGGCATGCAGGCGTTTTCCAGGGCGGTGAACTCCGCCAGCAGGTGGTGGAACTGGTAGACGAAGCCCAGGGCGCGGTTGCGCAGCAGGCCACGGGCCCGCTCGCCCAGCGCCGACAGCTCCTCGCCGGCCAGCCAGACGCTGCCCTGGGTCGGCGTGTCGAGGCCGCCGAGCAGGTTGAGCAAGGTACTCTTGCCCGAGCCCGAGCTGCCGACGATGGCCACCCGCTCGCCCGGGTGCAGCTCGAGGTTCAACCCCGACAGGACCTGGACCGACTCCGGGCCTTCCTCGTAGCTCTTGCCCAGGTTGCGGCAGCTCAACACGGCTTTATCACTCATGCGCGACTCACTCATAACGTAGCGCCTCCGCCGGCTGGGTGCGCGAGGCGCGCCAGGCCGGATACAGGGTGGCGAAGAAACTCAGGACCAGCGCCGCACCACAGACCATGTACACGTCCTGGGCCTGGATCTGCGACGGCAGGTAATCGATGAAGTACACGTCGGCATTGAGGAACTTGTGCCCGATCAGGGTCTCGATGCCGGCGATGGCCGCACTCACGTTGAGCGCGCCGAGGATGCCCAGCACCGCGCCGATCAGCGTGCCGACCACGCCGATCACCGTGCCCTGGACCATGAAGATGGCCATGATCTGCCCGGGCGTGGCGCCCAGGGTGCGCAGGATGGCGATGTCGCCGCGCTTGTCGTTGACCACCATCACCAGGGTGGAAATGATGTTGAATGCCGCCACCGCGACGATCAGCAGCAACAGCAGGCCGATCATGGATTTCTCCATGCGGATCGCCTGGTACAGGTTGCCGTGGGTGCGGGTCCAGTCACGCGGGTAGAACTCCTGCTCGCCCAGTTGCTGGGCGATGGCCCAGGCGGCACGCGGGGCCTGGAACAGGTCGTCGAACTTCAGGCGCACGCCCTGGACCTGGTCGGCCTTCCAGCGGTGCAGGCGTGACAGGTCGGCGATGTTGGTCAGGCCCAGGTAGCCGTCGATCTCGCCGGCGCCGACATGGAAGGTGCCGACCACGGTGAAGCGCTTCATGCGCGGGAACATCCCCGCCGGGGTGACGCTGACCTCGGGGGCGACGAAGGTCAGCTTGTCGCCGATACCCACGCCCAGCTTCTGCGCGGCCTTGTCGCCGATCATGATGCCCCACTCGCCCGGGGCCAGCTTGTCGAGGCTGCCGTCGAGGACGAACTTGTCGATGATCGACACCTCGCGCTCGCGGGTCGGATCGATGCCGTTGAGCAGCACCTTCTGCACCTTGCCTTCATGGGTCAGCAGGCCCTGCATCTGGGTGAACGGCGCGACCGCCAGCACCTGCGGATTCTGCTTTACTTTAGAGGCGAGGGCCTGCCAGTCGTTGATCGGCTGGCCGGTCTCCAGCGTGGCGTGGGGGATCATCCCCAGCACGCGGGTACGCATCTCGTGGTCGAACCCGTTCATCACCGAGAGCACCACGATCATCACCACCACGCCCAGGGCGAGGCCGATCATCGAGGTGAGCGAAATGAACGAGACGAAGTGATTGCGGCGCTTGGCACGGGTGTAGCGCGTACCAATGAATACGAATAGAGGTCTGAACATGTCGGGGCTTGTTCGGATGAAAGGGAACGTCCTTGTGGCGAGGCGCCTACGGCGGCTTTACACTCGGACCACCGCCGTAACCTTGGGTTCGCCATGACGACATTAGACGAAGAAGATCGCCGCGAATACTACCGCATCGAAGATCGGATCGCACTTCAAATCAGCCCCCTCAGCGCGGCCGAAGCCCTTGAAACAGAACTGTTGCAGGATGATTCAGAGCTGTTCAACCTGCTCAGCGAGCTGCACCTTTCGGACTTCGAGTCGCAGCACCTGCTGCGCCAGCTGAGCGAGAAGGACCGCACCCTGGCCGCCTTCCTGCGCGCCCAGAACAAACGCCTCGACCTGCTCAGCGCCGTGGTCGCCCAGAGCCTGATCGGCGAGATCGGCCAGCCGCAAGCGGTGATCATCTCCGAAGGCGGCATCGAGTTCGCCCAGGCGCAGAAGATCGCCCCCGGCACCCGGGTCAAGGTGAAGATGGTGCTGATGCCCCGCGCCCACGGCCTGCTGCTGCGTGGCCGAGTCACCCACTGCGACCCGCGCCCCGACGGCGACTTCGAGGTCGGTACCGAATTCATCGACATGACCGACGCCCAGCGCCAGCTGCTGGCCCGCTACATCCTGCAGCGCCAGCAACAGCAACGACGCCAGGCGCTGGAACAGAACGATCCCGCTTCCTGAAGCCCTTTTCTCTGATTTGAAGGAACGAACGTGACCTTGATCTATGGCCACCGCGGCGCCAAGGGCGAAGCGCCCGAGAATACCCTGCAGAGTTTCCGCCAGTGCCTGTCCCATGGCGTGGACCGCTGCGAACTCGACCTGCACCTGTCGGCCGACAACGAGCTGATGGTGATCCACGACCCGACCCTCAAGCGCACCACCGGCCGGCGCGGCAAGGTGGTCGAGCACACGGCGGCCGAGCTGGTCACCTACGACGCGCGCAAGGGCGGCCCGGGGCATGTGCAGCCCTGCCCCATCCCGCGGCTCGAGGAATTGTTCGAGAAGTGCCCGTTCGAGCACTGGCAGCTGGAGGTCAAGAGCGCCTCGCGCACCCGCGCCGCCAGCACCGTGCTGGCGATCCGCGAACTTGCCCAGCAATACGGGCTGCTGGACAAGGTCACCATCACCTCGAGCTCACGGGAAGTACTGGGCGCCGCCCAGGAGCTGGTGCCCGACATCAAGCGCGGACTGGTTGCCGAGTACGCCTGGCTCGACCCGCTGAAGGTCGCGCAGAACTACGAGTGCGAGATGCTGGCGTTGAACTGGACGCTGTGCACCCCCGAGCGCCTGATCAAGGCGCAGCGCCAGGGCCTGCACGTGTCGGTATGGACGGTCAACGAACCGGCGCTGATGCGCCGGCTCGCCGACTTTGGCGTGGACAGCCTGATTACAGACTTTCCCGGTTTGGCCAGGACCACCCTCGGGTAGGGCTGAAATCGGTCTCCCCGACCGGCTCAGGCCACCGGTCGGAGCCGCTCAAAAAAGCCGGTTCAGACCATCGTAGGCAGCTACCCGGTAGGCCTCGGCCATGGTCGGGTAGTTGAAGGTGGTGTTGACGAAGTACTTCAGGTTGTTCTGCTCGCCCGGCTGGTTCATCACCGCCTGGCCGATGTGGACGATCTCCGAGGCCTGGTAGCCGAAGCAGTGCACGCCGAGGACCTCGAGGGTTTCGCGGTGGAACAGGATCTTCAGCATGCCTTGCGGCTCGCCGGCGATCTGCGCGCGGGCCATGCTCTTGAAGAAGGCCTTGCCCACTTCGTAGGGCACCTTGGCCTGGGTCAGTTCCTGCTCGTTCTTGCCGATCGAGCTGATCTCCGGAATGGTGTAGATGCCGGTCGGCACGTCGTTGACGAAACGCCAGCTGCCGTTGTCGACGATGCTGCCGGCGGCCGAGCGGCCCTGGTCGTGGGCGGCGCTGGCCAGGCTCGGCCAGCCGATCACGTCACCGGCGCCATAGATGTTCGGCACGCTGGTGCGATAGGTCTCGTCGACCTCGATCTGGCCACGGCTGTTGACCTTGATGCCGATGTTCTCCAGGCCCAGCTTGTCGGTGTTGCCGGTACGGCCGTTGCACCAGAGCAAGGCGTCGGCCTTGATCTTCTTGCCCGACTTCAGGTGCAGGATCACCCCGTTGTCCAGGCCTTCGACGCGGTCGTATTCCTCGTTGTGGCGCACGGTGATGTTGTTGTTGCTGAAGTGGTAGCTCAGCGCCTGGGAGATTTCCGAGTCGAGGAAGCTCAGCAGCTGGCCGCGGTTGTCGACCAGCTCGACCAGCACACCCAGACCGCTGAAGATCGAGGCGTACTCGCAACCGATCACCCCGGCGCCGTAGACGATCAGCTTGCGCGGGGTGTGGCTCAGGCTGAGGATGGTGTCGCTGTCGTAGACGCGCGGGTGGTGGAAGTCGATGTCGGCCGGACGGTACGGGCGCGAGCCGGTGGCGATGATGATGTGCTTGGCGTTGAGCTTCTCGACCACGCCGTTGGGGCAGACCACTTCGACGGTCTGCTCGTCGGCGAAGCTGCCGGTGCCGACGAACACATCGACGCGGTTGCGCGCGTAGTAGCCGGTGCGCGAGGCAACCTGCTTGCTGATGACCTTCTCGGCGCTCTTGAGCACGTCGGGGAAGGAGAACCAGCGCGGCTCGCCGATGGCGCGGAACATCGGATTGGTGTTGAACTGCATGATCTGCCGCACGGAGTGACGCAGCGCCTTGGACGGGATGGTGCCCAGGTGGGTGCAGTTGCCGCCGACCTGGCGACGGCTGTCGACCATGGCCACCTTGCGCCCTGCTTTGGCGGCGTTCATTGCCGCGCCTTCTCCGGCCGGACCGGAACCCAGCACCACTACGTCGTAGTTGTAGACAGCCATGCGTACTCCTTCAGAACTGGCCCGCCGGCCGGATGGCCGCGGGGCGCGATCATGTCGCCGGGGCGCCATGAGAAAATTCGGGTGCAGTCTAATCAAGCGTGAACGCCGCGCACATTAACCCTTGGTCGCGTCGTAGGCCATTATTGCCTGCACTACATGTCGTTTCGCCGTATCCGTGGCGTTGATCATCCGTGGCTTGCCTTTCACTCGCCTTTCACCACCCGCGCGAAAGCCGGCGTGGAACGGGAGACGAAGCCACCCTCGCCCCGGGTCACCAGCACCGCGGCGATGCCGTGGGCGATGGCGAAATCCCAGCCCTGCTGCGGCCCGAGGATCAGCAGCAGGGTCGAGTAGCCGTCGGCCTGCAGCGCCGAGGCGTCGAGCACCGTCACCGCCGCCAGGTCGTGCTCGACCGGGCGCCCGAGACGGGCGTCGAAGGTGTGCGAATAGCGCCGGCCATTGTCCTCGAAATAATGCCGATAGTCACCCGAGGTCGACACGGCCATGTCCTCCACGTCGATGACCTGGCGGGCGATCTGGCGGTCCTCGCGCGGCAACTCCAGGGCCACCCGCCAGGCACTGCCGTCGGGCTTGCGGCCCACGGCCTTGAGCTCGCCGGTGGCTTCGGCGAGAAACGCCTCGATACCCATGCCGCGCAGGCGCTTGGCGATCAGGTCGACGGCGTGGCCGGCGGCGATGCTGTTGAAATCCAGTTCGATGGGGGCGTCCTTGCACAGGGCCTCGCCCTCGATGCGCAGGTGGCGGTAGCCCACGCGCTGGCGAGCACGGGCCAGCGCCTGCGGGTCGGGCACGTGCATCTCGCGGGCCTGGGGGCCGAAGCCCCAGAGGTCGAGCAGCGGCTCGACGGTAAGGTCGAAGGCGCCCTGACTCTGCTCGGCCAGGTGCTGACCGAAGCTGGCCAGCTCGAACAGGTCGGCGTCGATGGGCAGGCACTGGTTGGCCGCAAGCTGGTTGAAACGGCTGACGGTGGAGTCGCCGCGGTAGGTGGAGTAGCGGGCATCGATGGCCTGGAGGATGGCCTCGACCTCGGCCTGGACCTGCTCGGGCGCCGGACCGCCGGGTTGGCGCACGTACTGGATGCTGTAGCTGCTGCCCATGGTCGGGCCGCCGAAGCGCTCGAGGGTGGGGGTTGGCTCACAGGCGGACATCAGGATGAGGATGAAGATTAAAAGCGCGCGCAATCTTTAGATCTCAAGTGTCAGGACCGGCCCTATCGCGGGGCAAGCCCGCTCCCACGCTGGTGATGCTTGTCGCTCAATTTCCTGCGCGGCTGCACTGCCGGCTCACTACTTACTAAAATCGCACATCTGCCGGCGTGGGAGCGGGCTTGACCCGCGATAGGGCCATCGAATCCTGCAAAAAAAACGGGAACCCGAAGGTTCCCGTTTTTTCAACGCATTACAAGCGGATCAGCGTGGAAACGCTGGCGGGTTCACACCGGCCATGTCTTCCATCACGCGCACCACCTGGCAGCTGTAACCGAATTCGTTGTCGTACCAGACGTACAGGACAACGCGGTTGTCGTTGCAGATGGTCGCCTCGGCGTCGACCACACCGGCGTGGCGCGAGCCGACGAAGTCGGTGGACACCACTTCCTGGGAGCTGACGTAGTCGATCTGCTTGTGCAGTTCCGAGTGCATGGCGGTCTGGCGCAGGTACTCGTTCAGCTCTACGCGGGTGGTGGCCTTCTCGAGGTTCAGGTTGAGGATGGCCATCGACACGTTCGGCGTCGGCACACGGATGGCATTGCCGGTCAGCTTGCCCTTGAGCACCGGCAGGGCCTTGGCGGCGGCGGTGGCGGCACCGGTCTCGGTGATGACCATGTTCAGCGGCGCGGCGCGGCCACGACGGCTGCCCTTGTGGAAGTTGTCGATCAGGTTCTGGTCGTTGGTGAACGAGTGAACGGTTTCGACGTGGCCGTTGACGATGCCGTACTGGTCGTTGATGGCCTTGAGCACCGGCACGATGGCGTTGGTGGTGCAGGACGCCGCCGAGATGATCTTGTCATCGGCGCTGATGTCGCCGTGGTTGATGCCGTGCACGATGTTCTTCAGCGCGCCCTTGCCAGGTGCGGTGAGGATCACGCGGGCAGCGCCCGGGCAGGCCAGGTGCTGGCCGAGGCCGTCGGCGTCACGCCATACGCCGGTGTTGTCGACGATCAGCGCATCATGGATGCCGTACTGGGTGTAGTCGACTTCGCTCGGGCTCTTGGCGTAGATCACCTGGATCAGGTTGCCGTTGGCGGTGATGGTGTTGTTGGCTTCATCGATGACGATGGTGCCGTCGAACGGACCGTGCACCGAGTCGCGGCGCAGCAGGCTGGCGCGCTTGACCAGGTCGTTCTCGGCGCCCTTGCGCACGACGATGGCGCGCAGGCGCAGGCCGTCGCCGCCACCGGTCTTCTCGATGAGGATGCGCGCCAGCAGGCGGCCGATGCGGCCGAAGCCGTACAGGACGACGTCGGTGCCCTTGCGTGCGGAAGCGTTCTGCTGACCCACGACGTCGGCCAGTTCGTCACGAACGAACTGCTCGGCGCTGCGGCCGTTGCCTTCGACCTTGAACTTGTTGGCCAGCTTGCCCAGGTCCACCGAGGCGGCGCCCAGCTTCAGCTCGCTCATGGCCTTGAGCAGGGGGAACGTCTCGTGGACGGACAGCTCGGTCTCGTCGGTCTGACGGTGACGGGCAAAGCGGTGGGCTTTGAGGATCGAGATAACCGAACGGTTGATCAGGCTGCGGCCATAGATCGAGCTCACCACGTTGTTGTTGCGGTAGAGCTGACCGATAAGCGGGATCATCGCTTCAGCCAGGGCTTCACGATCGATCCACTCACCAAGACACTGGTCGGGCTTCTGAGTCACGGTAACCTTCCACATGTAGGGGAACAAAAAAGGGGCTACATTATGACGCCCCTCGGCGTATCGGGCAATGAGCGCCTGTCGCCGACGCCAGACCCCGTCGTCATGCCCTCGCGAGCCTGACAGCGAGCCCCGTCACCGGTACAATCGACCTCTTTGCCGCAACGCTTGGAGTCCGATCTCCCGTGTCAGTTCTGCGCCTACCGCAAATGTCGGCCACGGCCGGCAAACAAACCTGGGGCAACCTGCCCGGCGCCGCCTTGAGCCTGGCCATCGCCGAGGCGGCCAGTACCGCCGGTCGCTTCACCTTGCTGCTGACCGCCGACAGCCAGGCGGCCGATCGCCTCGAGCAGGAGCTGCGCTTCTTCGCGCCGGCGCTGCCGGTGCTGCCGTTCCCCGATTGGGAAACCCTGCCCTACGACCTGTTCTCGCCGCACCAGGACATCATCTCCCAGCGCATCGCCAGCCTCTACCGGCTGCCGGAGCTGGACCACGGCATCCTCGTCGTGCCGATCACCACCGCCCTGCACCGCCTGGCCCCCACGCGCTTCCTGCTGGGCAGCAGCCTGGTGCTGGACGTCGGCCAGAAGATCGACGTCGAGCAGATGCGCACGCGCCTCGAGGCCAGCGGCTACCGCTGCGTCGACACGGTCTACGAGCATGGCGAGTTCGCCGTGCGCGGCGCGCTGATCGACCTGTTCCCCATGGGCAGCAAGCAGCCGTACCGCATCGACCTGTTCGACGACGAGATCGAGACCCTGCGCACCTTCGACCCGGAGTCGCAGCGCTCGATCGACAAGGTCGACTCGATCCGCCTGCTGCCGGCGCGCGAGTTCCCCATGCAGAAGGACGAGGTGACGCGCTTCAAGGCGCGCTTCCGCGAACGCTTCGACGTGGATTTTCGCCGCAGCGCGATCTTCCAGGACCTGACCAGCGGCATCATCCCCGCCGGCATCGAGTACTACCTGCCGCTGTTCTTCGAAGAGACCGCCACCCTGTTCGACTACCTGCCGACGGACACTCAGGTGTTCTCCCTGCCGGGCGTGGAGCAGGCCGCCGAGCACTTCTGGAACGACGTGCGCGGGCGCTATGAAGAGCGCCGCGGCGACCTCAGCCGGCCGCTGCTGCCGCCGGCCGAGCTATTCATGCCGGTGGAGGACTGCTTCGCCCGCCTCAAGCAATGGCCGCGGGTGGTGATCGGCGCCGACGACGTCGAGCCCGGCGTCGGCCGCGAGCGCTTCCCGGCCCGCGCCCTGCCCAACCTGGCCATCGAGGCCAAGGCCAACCAGCCGCTGGCGGAGCTGTCGAGCTTCCTCGACCAGTTCCCCGGTCGCGTGCTGTTCACGGCGGAATCGGCGGGCCGGCGCGAAGTGCTGCTGGAACTGCTCGAACGCCTGAAGCTGCGCCCGCACACCGTCGACGGCTGGGCCGACTTCGTCAGCGGCGGCGAACGCCTGGCGATCACCATCGCGCCGCTGGACGACGGCCTGCTGCTGGACGACCCCAGCCTGGCCCTGGTCGCCGAAAGCCCGCTGTTCGGCCAGCGCGTGATGCAGCGCCGACGCCGCGAGAAGCGCGGCGAGGCGGCCAACGACGCGGTGATCAAGAACCTCACCGAGCTGCGCGAAGGCGCGCCGGTGGTGCACATCGACCACGGCGTGGGCCGCTACCTGGGCCTGGCGACCCTGGAAATCGACGGCCAGGCCGCCGAGTTCCTCACCCTCGAATACGCCGAGGGCGCCAAGCTCTACGTGCCGGTGGCCAACCTGCACCTGATCGCCCGCTACACCGGCAGCGACGACGCCCTGGCGCCGCTGCACCGACTGGGCTCCGAAGCCTGGCAGAAAGCCAAGCGCAAGGCCGCCGAACAGGTGCGCGACGTCGCCGCCGAGCTGCTCGACATCTATGCCCGCCGCGCCGCGCGCAAAGGCTACGCCTTCGCCGACCCGGCCGCCGACTATGCCACCTTCAGCGCCGGCTTCCCGTTCGAGGAAACCCCCGACCAGCAGGCCGCCATCGAGGCGGTACGCGCCGACATGCTCGCCGGCCAGCCGATGGATCGCCTGGTCTGTGGCGATGTCGGCTTCGGCAAGACCGAGGTGGCCATGCGCGCCGCCTTCATCGCCGTGCACGGCGGGCGCCAGGTCGCATTGCTGGTACCCACCACCCTGCTCGCCCAGCAGCACTACAACAGCTTCCGCGACCGCTTCGCCGACTGGCCGGTGAAGGTCGAGGTGATGAGCCGCTTCAAGTCGGCCAAGGAAGTCGCCAGCGCCGCGGCGGAACTGGCCGAAGGCAAGATCGACATCCTCATCGGCACCCACAAGCTGCTGCAGGACGACGTGCGCTTCAAGGACCTGGGCCTGGCCATCATCGACGAGGAACACCGCTTCGGCGTGCGTCAGAAGGAACAGCTCAAGGCGCTGCGCAGCGAGGTGGACATCCTCACCCTGACCGCCACGCCGATTCCGCGCACGCTGAACATGGCGGTGTCGGGCATGCGCGACCTGTCGATCATCGCCACCCCGCCGGCCAGGCGCCTGTCGGTGCGCACCTTCGTCATGGAACAGAACAAGAGCACGGTCAAGGAGGCGCTGCTGCGCGAACTGCTGCGCGGCGGCCAGGTGTACTACCTGCACAACGACGTCAAGACCATCGAGAAGTGCGCCGCCGAACTGGCCGAACTGGTGCCCGAGGCGCGCATCGGCATCGGCCACGGGCAGATGCGCGAGCGCGAACTCGAACAGGTGATGAGCGACTTCTACCACAAGCGCTTCAACGTGCTGATCGCCTCGACCATCATCGAGACCGGCATCGACGTGCCCAGCGCCAACACCATCGTCATCGAGCGCGCCGACAAGTTCGGCCTGGCCCAGCTGCACCAGCTGCGCGGCCGGGTCGGGCGCAGTCACCACCAGGCCTACGCCTACCTGCTGACGCCGCCGCGCCAGCAGATCAGCGCCGATGCCGAGAAACGCCTGGAGGCCATCGCCAACACCCAGGATCTGGGCGCGGGCTTCGTCCTGGCCACCAACGACCTGGAAATCCGCGGCGCCGGCGAGCTGCTCGGCGAAGGCCAGAGCGGGCAGATCCAGGCGGTCGGTTTCACCCTGTACATGGAAATGCTCGAGCGCGCGGTCAAGGCCATCCGCAAGGGCGCCCAGCCGAACCTCGAGCAGCCGCTCGGCGGCGGCCCGGAGATCAACCTGCGCCTGCCGGCGCTGATCCCCGAGGACTACCTGCCCGACGTGCATGCGCGCCTGATCCTCTACAAGCGCATCGCCTCGGCGGCCGACGAAGAGGGCCTCAAGGACCTGCAGGTGGAAATGATCGACCGCTTCGGCCTGCTGCCCGAGCCGACCAAGAACCTGATGCGCCTGACCCTGCTCAAGCTGCAGGCGGAAAAGCTCGGCATCAAGAAAGTCGACGCCGGCCCCAACGGCGGCAAGCTGGAGTTCGAGGCCGAGACCCCGGTCGACCCGCTGACCCTGATCAAGCTGATCCAGGGCCAGCCCAAACGCTACAAGTTCGAAGGCGCGACCCAGTTCCGCTTCCTGGTACCGATGGAACGCCCCGAAGAACGTTTCAACACCCTGGAAGCGCTGTTCGAGCGCCTCACCCCACAAAATCCATAAGGAAGCTTCATGCGTGCCATCCGTTGCCTGACCCTGCTGCTGGCCCTGCTCGCGCCAGCTGCCTTCGCCGCAGGCCCCTACCAGGTGGAAATGATCCTGGTGCGGCAGAACGCCGTGCCGGCGATCACCAGCCCGTTCGCCCCGGAAGACTGGAGCGCCGGCGCACCGCGCCTGGAAAAGGGCGCCGAGCGCCCGACCGGCCTGGGCGACGAAGTCACCCGCCTGCAGGCCACCGCCGACTACACCGTGCTGCTGCACAAGGCCTGGCAGCAGGACGGTGATACCGTCGCCGTGAGCGCCGGTGACGAGCAGTTTGGGCACTTCCCCATCGAAGGCAACCTGAGCATCAGGGAAGATCGCTTCATCGCCGTCGATGCCAACTTCTGGGTCAACCAGCTCGACGGCAACGGCAGCGTGATGCAGAGCGAACAGCTCAAGCAGAGCAACAGCAACATGAAGGCCGGCCAGCTGACCTTCTTCGATGGCGGGCACCTGGCGCTGCTGCTCAGGGTTTCGCCGGCCGGCATGCGCAAGATCCCGCTGCCGGATCCGGAAATGATGGAGCAGTGAAACCGTGAACGCCGATGTGCAGAAGCTGGCGGCCGAGAACCCGAGCTGGAAGCGCGATTTTTCCGCGGCCACCCTGCAACGTGGCGAACGCTACGCCGAACAGGGCCTGGTGCAGATCCAGTCCCACGGCGACTCGCGCATCGCGTCCACCTGCCACGGCAGCGGCGGCAATGTCTACCGCCAGCGGATCATCATCACTGCCGGCCCCTCCGGGCAGTGCCATGTGCGCGGCGACTGCACCTGTCCGGTCGGCACCAACTGCAAGCACTGCGCCGCAGCGCTCTATACCCTGGCCAACAGCTACGGACACGTCGCGGCCAACGGCGACCAGCTGCCCCATCACCTGCAGCACTGGCTGCAGGGGCTGGAGCCGCCCACATCCCGACAGGGCGACGCCGAAGACAAACGCGGCCGCATGGTCTGCTACCAGCTGGCGCTCAACGACGACCACAGCAGTTGCGCATTGCGCGTGCGCAAGGGCACCCGGGAAGAGCACGGCATTCGCTACAGCCGCATCCAGTCGCTGTACGAACTGCTCTACGAGCCGCCGAAGTTCGTCAAGGAAGATGACCTGCGCATCCTTCGTCAGCTCTCGGCGCAGACCGCGCCCTACGGCCACGAGCGCGGCTATGCGCTCAAGGGGCTCGAGGGCGGCGAGTTGCTGCAGCGGGCGCTGGACACCGGACGTCTGATGTTCATCGAAGACCTGCCCCTGCTGACCCAGGGCGCGCCTCGCCAGGCGGACTTCCGCTGGGTGCGCCTGGACAGCGGCGACTATAGGGGCATGTGGTACAACGGCGAGCAACCACTCAATTGCGTGCTGCCGCTGGTGCCGCTGTACTACTTCGACATCGTCACCCATGAGGTCGGCAGCGTTTCCCACGACCTGGATCCGCACACCGCCCTGCAGCTGTCCCTTGCTCCCGATGTACCGGAACACCTCATCGTGCCCCTCAGCCACAAGCTCAACGCCCTCAATCATCACCTGCCGACGCCCACCACCGTGCAGCAGGAGCAGCTCGACGACATCCAGCCGACCCCGCACCTGACCCTCGGCAGCCTCGAATTCAGCGCCTACACGCCCAAGACCGGACGCATGCAACGGCAGATGCAGCACCGCGCCGCGCTGGCGTTCGACTACGACGGCCTGCGCGCCAGTGGCGGCGACGACAAGCCGCTGAGCCGCCTGGTGGGCAGCACCAGCCAGCGCATCCGCCGCCAGCCCCAGGCCGAGCAGACCCTGCGCAAGGCATTGCGCGAGTATGGCTTCAAGCCCGCCACCCGCCAGAGCAAGGCCCTGCCCGACAGCGCCGGCGAGATGCTCCAGCTGCCTGACGACGAAGCCTGGCTGCGTTTCGCCCGCGAAGGTCTGCCACGCCTGCGTGAAGCGGGCTGGGCCATCGATGTGCACCGCGACTTCGCCTTCAACCTGCACGAGGTCGACGACTGGTACGCCACCATCGATGAAGCACCGGGCCACGAGTGGTTCGACCTGGAACTGGGCATCGTCGTCGAGGGCCAGCGCCACAGCCTGCTGCCGATCGTCCTGCAGCTGCTGCGCGCCAGCCCCGAGCTGCTGCGCCCCAGCGAACTGGCGCGGCGCAGTGACGATGAACACCTGCTGATCGACCTCAACCGCGCCCGCCACGACAGCCCGGCGCTGCGTGTCGCCCTGCCCTACGGGCGGATCAAGGCGGTGATGGGCACCTTGGGCGAGTTGTACCTGCACGACGACGCCAGCGGCCCGAGCCTGCGCCTGGAACGCGCCGACGCCGCGCGCCTGAACGACATCGACCATCTGCCGCTGCAATGGCAAGGCGGCAGCCATGTCCGCGATCTGGGCCGGCGCCTGCGCGACGCCCGCGACCTGCAGGTGGTGCCGCCCAAGGGCCTGAACGCCACCCTGCGCCCCTACCAGCAGCAAGGCCTGAATTGGCTGCAGGCCCTGCGCGAAATGGGCACCGGCGGCATCCTCGGCGACGACATGGGCCTGGGCAAGACCCTGCAGACCCTGGCCCACCTGCTGCTGGAAAAGGAAGCCGGGCGCCTGGCCCACCCGGCACTGGCGGTGATGCCCACCAGCCTGGTACCGAACTGGCTAGACGAAGCCCGGCGCTTCGCCCCCGACCTGCGCGTCCTGGCCCTGCACGGCCCCGGCCGCAACAAGCACTTCGCCAACCTGGCCGACTACGACCTGGTGCTGACCACCTACGCCCTCGTCCCCCGCGACCTCGAGCACCTCAAGGCCCAGCCCTGGCACCTGCTGGTGCTGGACGAGGCGCAGAACATCAAGAGCAGCACCAGCAAGGCCGCCCAGGCCGTGCGCGAGCTGCAGGCCAGCCAGCGGCTGTGCCTTACCGGCACGCCGATGGAGAACAACCTCGGCGAGCTGTGGTCGATCTTCCACTTCCTGATGCCCGGCTGGCTGGGTGACAGCAAGCGCTTCACCCAGGACTACCGCACCCCGATCGAGCGCCACGGCGACGCCGAGCGCATGACCCACCTGGCCAGCCGCATCCGCCCGTTCCTGCTACGCCGCACCAAGGAGCAGGTGGCCACCGAACTGCCGGCCAAGACCGAGATGATCCACTGGGTCGAGCTCAGCGACGCCCAGCGCGACACCTACGAGGCGGTGCGGGTGGCGATGGACAAGAAGGTCCGCGACGAGATCGCCCGCAACGGCGCCGCCCGCAGCCAGATCGTCATCCTCGACGCGCTGCTCAAGCTGCGCCAGGTGTGCTGTGACCTGCGCCTGGTCAAGGGCACCGAGACCAAGGGCACGTTCGCCGACAAGGGCAAGCTGGGCAGCCTGCTGGAGATGCTCGAGGAGCTGCTCAGCGAGGGGCGCAAGGTGCTGCTGTTCTCGCAGTTCACCTCGATGCTGGCGCTGATCGAGTTCGAGCTGGAGAAGCGCGGCATCCGCTACAGCCTGCTGACCGGCGACACCCGCGACCGCCGCGCGCCGGTGCAACAGTTCCAGAACGGCGACAGCGAGGTGTTCCTGATCAGCCTCAAGGCCGGCGGCACCGGACTGAACCTGACCGCCGCCGACACCGTGATCCACTACGACCCGTGGTGGAACCCGGCCAGCGAAAACCAGGCCACCGACCGTGCCTACCGTATCGGCCAGGACAAGCCGGTGTTCGTGTTCAAGCTGATCACCCGGGGGACGGTGGAGGAGAAGATCCAGCAGTTGCAACAGGAGAAGGCGGCGCTGGCGGCCGGGCTTCTCGATGGCGGCCAGGCCGGGCAATGGCGACTGGGGGATGACGAGATCGAGGCGCTGTTCGCACCGTTGCCGGGTAAACGAAGCAAATAAAAGCCCGCGCCCACGAGCCCTCAGGACTTCGTGGGAGCGGGCTTGCCCCGCGATGAGGCCGGCGAGGTCAATCGACCAGCTGGGCTTCCTTCAACGCCCCCAACGCCTCCAGCCAACGGGGCTGCTGACGGTAATCGGTACGCGCGAAGCCCTGCCCGCGCATCCGCGCGATCCGCGGCGACGGCTTGACCTTCATCCGCTGCGCCGCGCTCAACGCCAGCTCCGCCGCCGCCCGGTCGTTGCACACCAGGCCCATGTCGCAGCCGGCGCTCAGGGCCGCCTCGATGCGGCTGGCGGCATCGCCCACCACGTGGGCGCCGGCCATGGACAGGTCGTCGCTGAAGATCACCCCGTCGAAGCCCAGCTCGCCCCGCAGGATGTCCTGCAGCCAGCGCCGGGAGAAGCCGGCCGGCTGGTTGTCGACCTGCGGATAGATCACGTGGGCCGGCATCACCGCCGCCAGCTGGCCACCCAGGCGGGTGAACGGCACCAGGTCGGCGGCGCGCAGCTGCTCCAGGCTGCGCTCATCAACCGGGATCGCCACATGGGAGTCGGCTTCGGCCCAGCCGTGGCCGGGGAAATGCTTGCCGCAGGCGGCCATGCCCGCGGCGTTCATGCCGCGGATGAACGCACCGGCCAGCTCGGTGGCACGCTGCGGATTGCCTTCGAAGGCGCGGCTGCCAACCACGGCGCTGCGCTGGTGATCGAGGTCCAGCACCGGAGCGAAGCTCAGGTCCAGGCCCACCGCCAGCACCTCGGTGGCCATCAGCCAGCCGCACTGCTCGGCCAGGTACTCGGCATTGGCGTTGTCGGCGATCGCGCGCATGGCCGGCAGGCGCACGAAGCCCTGGCGCAGGCGCTGGACCCGCCCGCCTTCCTGGTCCACGGCGAGGATCAGCTCGGGGCGAATCGCGCGGATCGACGCGCACAGCTCGCGTACCTGGCGCGGGCTGTCGATGTTGCGGGCAAAGATGATCAGGCCGGCCACTTCGGGCTGGCGCAGCAGATGGCGGTCTTCGGCGGTCAGCCATTTACCGGCGATATCCACCATCAGGGAGCCTTGCAGGCTGGCAGTCATAGGGAATCCTTCATGGGAGGTCCAGAGGCGCTTCGCCGTGGCGCGGGCGCACGCAAACATCGGACAACGAAGTGCCCGATGGTTCAGTGGCGAAGCGGCCGTGCTGGCGGAAAATGCGGCGGGAGACAAGGTCAGACATGCGCGCTAGCTTAGCGCAAGCGCCCTGCCCCGCCCAGTACTCAGGCCTTGGCGGGGGCGGCGGACTTGCTGCGTGGACGCAGCTGCGCCGTGGCCATGGCCTCGTCGGTGACGCCACTGTCGGCGCGCATGCCGGCGGCCAGGAACGGCACCATCAGACGCATGACCTGCTCGATCGAGGTGTTGATGCCGAAATCGGTCTCGGCGATGGCCCGCAGGGCCTTGATCCCCGACATGCTGAACGCCGCGGCGCCGAGCATGAAGTGCACGCGCCAGAACAGCTCCAGCGGCGGGATGCGCGGCGCGGCCTCGTTGACCAGCAGCATGTAGCGGCGGAACACCTTGCCGTACATGTCTTCCAGGTAGCGCCGCAGGTGCCCCTGGCTCTGGCTGAAGGCCAGGCCCAGCAGGCGCATGAAGATCGACAGGTCGTTGTTGCTGCGCGGCTGCACGGCCAGGGCCTGTTCCACCAGCATCTCCAGCAGCTCCTCGAGCGAGGCTTTCTGCTCGGGACGCGCCTGGCGGCGCTCCAGCTCGCGCTCCAGGCTCGCGCAGAACGGCCCCAGGAAGCGCGAGAACACCGCCTGGATCAGGGCCTTCTTCGAACCGAAATGGTAGTTCACCGCCGCCAGGTTGACCCCGGCCTTGCTGGTGATCAGCCGCAATGAGGTTTCCGCGAACCCGCGCTCCGCGAACAGCTGCTCCGCCGCATCGAGGATGCGTTCAACGGTTTCCGATTGGGCCATGACTACTCCGCCTGACAAACAGTTGTTTGAAACATACGTTTCAGGCCTGCCGATGTCAAGGCTGGGTGACCGGTCGGTCGCCATTTAAAAGCGCCAAGAGTCAGGCTGCAAGCGACAAGATGCGTCGGCGTTTCGATCTTTCTTGGTCCGGGTGGGTTGCAGGCCGCGAGCCACTGTATATAATTCCAGTCACTGTATAAAAAGACAGAGCCCTCGCCCATGCTGAAACTGACGCCACGCCAAGCCGAGATTCTGGCCTTCATCAAGCGCTGCCTCGAAGACAACGGCTTCCCGCCGACCCGCGCCGAGATCGCCCAGGAGCTGGGCTTCAAGTCGCCCAACGCCGCCGAGGAACACCTGAAGGCCCTGGCCCGCAAGGGTGCCATCGAGATGACCCCCGGCGCTTCCCGCGGCATCCGCATTCCCGGCCTGGAGCCGAAAAGCGACGACAGCGGCCTGCCCATCATCGGCCGGGTCGCCGCCGGCGCGCCGATCCTCGCCGAGCAACACATCGAGGAATCCTGCAACATCAACCCGGCCTTCTTCCATCCCCGCGCCGACTACCTGTTGCGCGTGCACGGCATGAGCATGAAGGACATCGGCATCTTCGACGGCGACCTGCTGGCCGTGCACACCACCCGCGAAGCCCGCAACGGCCAGGTGGTGGTGGCCCGCATCGGCGACGAAGTGACCGTCAAGCGCTTCAAGCGCGAAGGCAGCAAGGTCTGGCTGATCGCCGAAAACCCCGAATTCGCCCCCATCGAAGTCGACCTGAAGGAACAGGAGCTGGTGATCGAGGGCTTGAGCGTCGGCGTCCTGCGCCGCTGAACCAGGAGGCGTCATGCAGCCGTTCACCCATGCACCCCAGCAAGCCCAGCTGCCGCTGTTCGAGGCCTTTCTCGCCCAGCCGGTGCTGCCCGGCCTCAAACCCGCTCCAGCAGCGCGCAAGAGCAGCCAGCCCGAGCTGTTCAGCGAACTGGCCCTGCGCGGCGCGCCCGGGCATTGCCAGAGCCTGCTGGCGCCGGTCCTGCGCGAACTCAGCGAAGAAGACGACAGCCGCTGGCTGACGCTCATCGCCCCGCCCGGCAGCCTCACCCAGGCCTGGCTGCGCGATGCAGGCCTCAACCGTGAACGTATCCTGCTGCTGCAACCTGGCGGCAACCAGACCGCCCTGCAACTGGCCTGCGAAGCCTTGCGCCTGGGCCACAGCCACACCGTGGTCAGTTGGCTGGGCACCCTCAACGGCAGCGCCCGGCAACAGCTTCAGCGCGCCGCCGCCAGCGGAAACGCACAAAGCCTGAACATCCGCCTCGGCTGATGTTCAGGCTTTGCCTGTCAAACGCTTGAAACCCTGGGCAGGTAACCTGCCTCAGTGAAGGACCCGCGGCCCCTCTTCACGCTCGAAGTCACCCTCGACGAGGCGGCCGGCCATCTGCACACCGACGCTGAGCATGGCCTTGGCCACTTCCACATGCTGTCCTTGCAGGAATGCCTTGGCATCCTCGGAAAAATCCAAGGTCACCAGGGAGCCTTCATCCTCGGCACGGCGCAGCTCGATCCGGCCATCAGGCAACTCGACAATTTCTAGAAAGGACGTTGACATAAAGGGCCTGCTTTTCACGAAAGGCCATCAGTGTACCAGCCATGGCGGCGGTCAGCACTCACTCAGCGCTTCGCGGAATCGTCTCACCAGGCTTTTCAAGTTCTGCCGCCAGGCTTCGAGCTCCTCGCGGGAAAGCTCGGCCGGCTCGGGCTCGTCCAGATTGACGGCCTGGATCAGCGGCTGGGTGACATCGCCCTTCACGGCTTTCTTCGCGACCGGCGGTCGGAACAAATCGGCATAAGCGGCCAGCAGGCGCGCCAGCCAGGTTTCCGGCTGGCGGGCCAGTTCGAGCAGCTCGGCCATTTCCGGTATCGCCACGCTTTGTAGCACCTCGTCGCTGAACAGCAGCTCGGCCCGTGACGCCGAGGCCTGGGGCAGGCGGTAGAAGCCGGCGATCTCGTGGCACAGCCCCAGCAGCGCGCCATACAGGTGGAACAGCGCCGATTCGCGTTCGGCCTGGAGCAGGCCCTGGGCGTTCATGGCCTGGCTGTCGCCGGCCTTGGCCATGGATTCCAGGGCGAGGCCGGCGAAGAACAGTTTCTGGTTGGTGCGGGTGTAGAGTTCCTGGGCCATTTTCCATGACCTCCCATGGGCAACAAGGCGATATCGCAGTTTCGGGGCTGCCAAGCGTTACCGCAAGCACAAACGATCGCGGGGCAAGCCCGCTCCCACGAGGTCCAAGCAGAACCTCGTGGGAGCGGGCTTGCCCCGCGATGAGCCTGAGACTCAGATCAGCGCTTGTCTTCGACCTTCCACGCCTTGCCGTCGTAGAACGCCTTCCAGCCGGTCGGCTTGCCGTCGACCTCGGATTGCACGTACTGCTCCTTGGTCTTGCGGCTGTAGCGAATCACCGTCGGGCGACCGTCCGGGTCCTTCTGCGGCGCTTCGCAGAGGAAGTGGTACTTCGGATCGATCTCGTGCTTGTGCGGGACGATCTCCAGCACCAGCGGCGCGCGGGTTTCGCGGTTCTTCGGGAACTGGCTGGCGGCCAGGAACAGCCCCGAGGCGCCGTCGCGCAGCACGTAGGTGTCGTCGACCTTCTCGCACTTGAGCTCCGGCATGTCCACCTTGTCCATCTTCGGCGGCGCCGCCTCACCGCTCTTGAGCAGCTTGCGGGTGTTCTTGCAGGTGGCGTTGGTGCAGCCGAAGAACTTGCCGAAACGGCCGGTCTTGAGCTGCATCTCGCTGCCGCACTTGTCGCACTCCAGGCTCGGGCCTTCGTAGCCCTTGATGCGGTAGCTGCCTTCCTCGATCTCGTAGCCGGCGCAGTCCGGGTTGTTGCCACAGATGTGCAACTTGCGCTTCTCGTCGAGCAGGTAGGCGTCCATCGCCGTCGAGCAGATCGGGCAGCGGTGCTTGCCGCGCAGCACCAGCGACTCGGATTCACCCTCGTCGTCGGCGGCGATCTCGTCGCCCGGCACCAGGTTGACCGTGGCCTTGCAGCGCTCCTTCGGCGGCAGGCTGTAACCCGAGCAGCCGAGGAACACGCCGGTGGAGGCGGTACGGATCATCATCGGCCGGCCGCATTCCTTGCAGGCGATGTTGGTCAGGGTCGGCTGGTTGGCGCGCATGCCGTGCTCGCTGGACTCGGCGGTCTGCAGCTTCTTGCTGAAGTCGCCATAGAACTCGTCGAGGACGTTCTTCCAGTCACGCTCGCCCTGGGCCACATCGTCGAGGTTCTCTTCCATGCCGGCGGTGAAGCCGTAGTCCATCAGGTTAGCGAAGCTCTCGGACAGGCGCTCGGTGACGATGTCGCCCATCTTCTCGGAGTAGAACCGGCGGTTGTGCAGCGTCACATAACCGCGATCCTGGATGGTCGAGATGATCGCCGCATAGGTCGACGGACGACCGATGCCGCGCTTTTCCATTTCCTTGACCAGGCTGGCTTCGGTGAAGCGCGCCGGCGGCTTGGTGAAGTGCTGGCTGGGGTCGAGCTGGATCAGCTTGAGCGCCTCGCCCTGGGCCATTTCCGGCAGCACGTCGTCCTCGCCCGGCTTGCTCTGCTGCGGCAGGACGCGGGTGTAACCGTCGAACTTGAGGATGCGGCCCTTGGCACGCAGCTCGAACTCGCCGGCCACCACGGTGACGCTGGTGGACAGGTATTGCGCCGGCGGCATCTGGCAGGCCAGGAACTGGCGCCAGATCAGCTCGTACAGGCGCTCGGCGTCACGCTCCATGCCGCTGAGCTTGGTCGGATGGGTGTTCACGTCCGACGGACGAATCGCCTCGTGCGCCTCCTGGGCGCCTTCCTTGCTGCCGTAGACGATCGGCGCGGCGGGCAGGTATTGCTTGCCGAATTCTTTCTCGATGTAGCTGCGCGCCATCTCGACGGCGTCGGTCGACAGGTTGGTCGAGTCGGTACGCATGTAGGTGATGTAGCCGGCCTCGTACAGACGCTGGGCCATCATCATGGTCTTCTTCACCCCGAAGCCCAGGCGGTTACTCGCGGCCTGCTGCAGGGTGGAGGTGATGAATGGCGCCGACGGCTTGCTGCTGGTCGGCCGATCCTCGCGCTTGCTCACGCTGTAGCTGGAAGCCTTGAGCTTTTCCAGCGCGGCCATGGCCTGGGCTTCGTTGAGCGGCTTGAAGGCCTCGCCCTTCTCGCGGGCCACCTCGAAACGCACCTTGGCGTTCTTGGCGGTGCCCAGGTCGGCGTGAACTTCCCAGTACTCTTCCGGGTTGAA
This sequence comes from Pseudomonas sp. BW16M2, assembly GCF_014268865.1. NCBI lineage: Bacteria > Pseudomonadati > Pseudomonadota > Gammaproteobacteria > Pseudomonadales > Pseudomonadaceae > Pseudomonas > Pseudomonas sp. BW16M2. The sequence goes on from NZ_JABWRI010000010.1 coordinate 141,629, forward strand.
CGCGCGGATCTCGCGCTCACGCTCGACCACCAGCTTCACCGCCACCGACTGCACACGGCCGGCGGACAGGCCGCGGGCGATCTTGGCCCACAGCAGCGGCGAGACCATGTAGCCGACCACGCGGTCGAGGAAGCGCCGCGCCTGCTGGGCGTTGACCCGGTCGATATCGAGCTCGCCCGGCTGGGAGAAGGCTTCCTGGATCGCCTTTTTGGTGATCTCGTTGAACACCACGCGCTTGTAGCGGCTGTCGTCACCACCGATGGCTTCGCGCAGGTGCCAGGCAATGGCTTCCCCCTCGCGATCCAAGTCGGTTGCGAGATAGATGGTGTCGGCATCCTTGGCCAGGCGGCGCAGCTCCTCGATCACCTTCTCCTTGCCGGGAAGGATCTCGTACTTGGCCTTCCAGCCCGCCTCCGGGTCGACGCCCATGCGCGCGACCAGGGTGCGGCGCGCCTTCTCCTTCGGCGACAAGGCCGGAGCCTCGGCCGCGGCCTTGCCGCGCTTGGCCGCCGGTTCCTTGCTCGCACTGGCGGAACCGCTGGTGGGAAGGTCACGGATGTGGCCGATACTCGACTTCACCACGTACTGGCTGCCCAGGTACTTGTTGATGGTCTTGGCCTTGGCCGGGGATTCCACAATGACCAGCGATTTGCCCATGGATCGGAGTATTCCTGAATCTGAAGATGAAAAACGCGTCAGGTGCCGGACGCGGCACCGCTATATATAGTGGCAAAAGAGTGAGGTCAAGCGTGGTCGATCACTCGTGCGCCTTGCCAAGCCGCTCGCCCAGCCTCTCTTCGGCCTTGACCAAAGCAAAGCGTGGCACCTGCTCGCCGTCAACCTCGACGGACTCCTGGAACATCGAAAGTGGCCTGACCCAGAAGCTGTAGTCACCATACAGGCACTGGTAGAAGACCATCCACTCTTCGCTCTCGGAATGCCGCGCCGCGCTGAACACGCGGTATTCAGGGCCTTTGTAATGCCGGTACACACCAGGTTGTATCTGCATGTCACTCGCCCTCTTGAACAAATCCTGTAAAAAACAAAAACCGGGGCACATGGCCCCGGCTGCTGTCCCGCGACGCGATCAGACGCGTTCGAAGACAGTGGTGATGCCTTGGCCCAGGCCGACACACATGGTGGCGACGCCCAGGGTACCGCCATTCTGCTTCATGACGTTGAGCAGGGTGCCGGAGATCCGCGCACCGGAGCAACCGAACGGGTGGCCCAGGGCGATGGCGCCGCCGTGCAGGTTAACCTTCTCATCCATCTTGTCGAGCACTTTCAGGTCCTTCAGCACCGGCAGGGCCTGTGCGGCGAAGGCTTCGTTGAGCTCGAAGAAGTCGATGTCGGCGATGGTCAGGCCAGCGCGCTTGAGGGCTTTCTGCGTCGCCGGAACCGGGCCGTAGCCCATGATCGCAGGGTCGACACCGGCCACCGCCATCGAACGGATCACCGCCAGTGGCTGGATCCCCAGGTCCATGGCGCGCTGGCCGGACATGACGATCATGCACGAGGCGCCGTCGGTGATCTGCGAGGAGGTACCCGCGGTGACGGTGCCACCTTTGGGGTTGAACGCAGGCTTGAGCGACGCCAGGCCTTCGAGGGTGGTTTCCGGGCGAATGGTCTCGTCGTAGTCGAAGACCTTCAGGAAGCCGTTTTCGTCGTAACCCTGCATCGGGATGATCTCGTCCTTGAACTTGCCCTCGACCGTCGCCTTGTGGGCGAGCTGGTGCGAACGCAGGCCGAACAGATCCTGTTGCTCACGGGTGATGCCGTGCATCTTGCCGAGCATCTCGGCGGTCAGGCCCATCATCCCGGAAGCCTTGGCGGCGTGCAAGGACATGTGCGGGTTGGGGTCGACGCCGTGCATCATGCTGACGTGGCCCATGTGCTCGACACCACCGACCACGAACACGTCACCGTTGCCGGTCATGATCGCCTGGGCGGCGGTGTGCAGCGCGCTCATCGACGATCCGCACAGGCGGCTGACGGTCTGGGCGGCGGAGGTGTGCGGGATCTGGGTCATCAGCGAGGCCATGCGGGCGATGTTCCAGCCCTGCTCCAGGGTCTGGTTGACGCAGCCCCAGATCACGTCCTCGACTTCCTTCGGATCGACCTTGTCGTTGCGCTCCAGCAGCTTGCTGATCAGGTGCGCGGACATGTCCTCGGCACGGGTGTTGCGGTGCATGCCACCCTTGGAACGGCCCATCGGCGTGCGACCGAAGTCGACAATCACCACGTCTCTTGGATTCAGGCTCATATCAATATTCTCGCTCTAGCTCGTTGGGCGCTCAGTTGAAGAAGCGCTGGCCGTTCTTGGCCATTTCGCGCAGCTTCGCAGTGGGGTGGTACAGCGGCCCCAGGTCGGCGTACTTGTCGGCCAGTGCGACGAACTCGGCGACCCCGATCGAATCGATGTAGCGCAGCGCGCCACCGCGGAAGGGAGGGAAACCGATGCCGTAGACCAGGCCCATGTCGGCTTCGGCGGCGGTCTCGACGATGCCGTCTTCCAGGCAGCGCACGGTCTCCAGGCACAGTGGCACCATCATCCAGTTGATGATGTCCTCGTCGCTGACTTCACGCTGTTCGAAGATGACCGGCTTGAGCACGTCGAGCACGCTGGCGTCGGCGACTTTCTTCGGTTTGCCGCGCTTGTCGGTCTCGTAGGCGTAGAAGCCCTTGCCGTTCTTCTGGCCCAGGCGGTTGGCCTCGTAGAGGGCGTCGACGGCGGAGCGACGGTCGTCCTTCATGCGGTCCGGGAAGCCCTCGGCCATCACGTCGCGGCCGTGGTGGCCGGTGTCGATGCCGACCACGTCCATCAGGTAGGCCGGGCCCATCGGCCAGCCGAACTTCTCCATGACCTTGTCGATGCGCACGAAGTCGACGCCGGCGCTGACCAGCTTGGCGAAGCCGCCGAAGTACGGGAACAGCACGCGGTTGACCAGGAAGCCCGGGCAGTCGTTGACCACGATCGGGTTCTTGCCCATCTTCTTGGCGTAGGCAACGGTAGTCGCGACCGCGACTTCGCTGGACTTCTCGCCGCGGATGACTTCGACCAGCGGCATCATGTGCACCGGGTTGAAGAAGTGCATGCCGACGAAGTTTTCCGGACGCTTGAGCGCCTTGGCCAGCAGGTTGATGGAGATGGTCGAGGTGTTGGAGGCCAGGATGGCATCTTCCTTCACCTGGCCTTCCACTTCAGCCAGTACCGCTTGCTTGACCTTCGGGTTCTCGACCACGGCCTCGACGACGATGTCGACGTTGGCGAAATCGCCGTAGGACAGGGTCGGACGAATGGCGTTGAGCGCCTCGGCCATCTTCGCCGGGGTCAGGCGACCCTTCTCGACGCGCTTGCCGAGCAGCTTGGAGGCCTCGTTCAGGCCCAGCTGGATGGCTTCCTCGCGGATGTCCTTCATCAGGATCGGCGTGCCCTTGACCGCCGACTGGTAGGCGATGCCGCCACCCATGATGCCGGCGCCGAGCACGGCGGCCTGCTTCACGTCGTGGGCGATCTCGTCGTGGGCCTTGGCCTTGCGCTTGAGCTCCTGGTCGTTCAGGAACAGGCCGATCAGGCTCTCGGCGACCGAGGTCTTGGCCAGCTTGGCGAAGCCTGCGGCCTCGACTTCCAGGGCCTTGTCACGGCCGAAGTTGGCAGCCTTCTGGATGGTCTTGATGGCCTCGACCGGCGCCGGGTAGTTCGGGCCGGCCTGGCCGGCGACGAAGCCCTTGGCGGTCTCGAACGCCATCATCTGCTCGATGGCGTTGAGCTTGAGTTTTTCCAGCTTGGACTGGCGCTTGGCCTTGTGGTCCAGCTCGCCGCTGATGGCGCGCTTGATCAGGTCCAGGGCACCGGCCTGCAGCAGCTCGGGCGCCACCACGGCGTCGACGGCGCCGACCTTCAGGGCGTCCTCGGCACGATTTTCCTTGCCCGAGGCGATCCACTCGATGGCGTTGTCCGAGCCGATCAGGCGCGGCAGGCGCACGGTGCCGCCGAAGCCTGGGTAGATGCCCAGCTTGACTTCCGGCAGGCCGATCTTGGCGCTGCTGGACATGACCCGGTAATCGGCGGCCAGGCACATCTCCAGGCCGCCACCCAGGGCGATGCCGTTGATGGCGACGACGGTCGGCACCTGCAGGTCTTCGAAGTCATTGAAAATGCGGTTGGCTTCCAGGTTGCCGGCGACCAGTTCGGCCTCGGGCAGCTTGAAGTTGTCGACGAATTCGGTGATGTCGGCGCCGACGATGAACACGTCCTTGCCGCTGCTGACGATCACGCCCTTGATCGAGGCATCGCCCTTGATCACGTCCACGGCCTGACGCAGCTCGTTCAGAGTGAGACGGTTGAACTTGTTGACGGACTCACCCTTGAGGTCGAACTTCAGTTCGACGATGCCGCTTTCAAGAGCCTTAACCGTGATGGCTTTACCTTCGTAAATCATCAACTGATCTCCACGATATGGAAGCTGAACAGTACACGTCGAACGCTGGCGCAAGAGCCGGTCTACCGGTCCCTCGCCCCAGGCACACCCGTCGACGCGCTAATCGGGATTCTGTAAGAGCCGTCTGACATACAAACGCTCAATTCATACGCCCGTTTGACTTGGGTGTGCACACATTCTCCGAAATGGACGGCGTTGTCAAATGCTCGCGAACACCGTGAAAACGCGACTTTCCAGTCATCTTCTACCCGCCGGGTACGAAACATGATGACAGTGATCGCCGACCATTCATGTCAGCGATAGACCATCACCGACCGCGGACGGCGCTTTTTTCTAAACGCATCCGCCAACGATGGCTACACTGGGTCTGCATGAAAGTGTTTCCGGCCTGCCTGGCCTTTTTCTGCGCTGCAGAACGCAAAACGGCGCGCAAGAGCATGGTTGCTCCTGCGCGCCGTTTTGCGTTGGTCAAGTTCAGGCGAGGGTATCGAGGGCCTGGGCAATATCCTGCAAAACAGATTTATCGCCGCGCTCGCTCCAGTACAGGGCGATCATGCGCCGGTCGGCCTCGACCTTGTAGACGGTTTCCGGCAGGCGGGCGAAGACCTCGGCCAGGCGCGGCTCCTCGCAGGGTTCGCGCCACTGGTTCCACCACACGCCCGGGGTGATCTGCCAGTAGCACCAGCAGTCCTCGCGGCCCTTGCGCCGCGCCCGATGGTATTGCGGACAGGGGCTGGGCGGCTCCTTTTCCAGCCAGTGCGGCCACTGCTGCGGCGCCAGCTGCATGGCCAAGCCCATGCGCCGCCCTTCAAGGCGCAGACTCATCTGCTCGCCCTGCTTGCGCGACTGGCGCAGCCAGGCCAGCGGGCTGAGCATCAGCGCAAGGATTGACACCACCAGCCATACCGTCATATCTGTAGACCTTATAAAGCGTTGCAAATGAGCGGGTTATCCAGGTTTCACGAACGCCCGGCCCGAAAGCGACCATACTTCTACTATCGCGATTGTCAGGAGTACTGCACATGTCCTACGAACATCTTCTGGTCGCCGTCGACCTGACCGAAGAATGCGACCCGGTGATCAAGCGGGCCAAGACCATCGCCCTGGCCAGCGGCGCCAAGGTATCCCTGGTGCATATCGTCGAACCCATGGCCATGGCCTTCGGCGGTGACGTGCCGATGGACCTTTCGCAGTTGCAGCAGCAACAGTTCGACCAGGCCAAGGAGCGCATGGAACGCCTGTTCAACAAGTACCCGGACATCCAGCGAGGCGATTCGCACCTGGTTTATGGCCAGCCGCGCCAGGAGATCCATGAACTTGCCAAGAAACAAGCCTGTGACCTGATCGTGGTCGGCAGCCATGGCCGTCATGGCCTGGCGCTGCTGCTGGGCTCCACCGCCAATGACGTGCTGCACGGCGCGCCGTGCGATGTGCTGGCGGTAAGGCTGCAGAAGAAAGAATAAGTCAACCTGCTCCGGCCTCTTCGCGGGTAAACCCGCTCCCACAGGTTGGTCACCGCTCCTGAGGCAGTGGTAACTCTGTGGGAGCGGGTTTACCCGCGAAGAGGCCGGGACAGGAAATCAGCCTTCCAGCTCGGCCCAGCGCTCCACCAGCACGTCCAGCTCGCCCTGCAGCTTCTCCAGCTTGGCCAGCACTGCGGTGGTTTCATCGATCGGACGCTGGTAGAAGTTCGAGGCATTGACCTCTTCCTGTACCTCGGCCATCTGCTGTTCCAGCGCATCGATCTGCCCTGGCAGCGCTTCCAGCTCGCGCTGCAGCTTGTAGCTGAGCTTCTTCTTGCTGGCATCGGCAGCGGGCGCGGCGACGGCCGCAGGCGCTTGCTCTTCCACCGCCTTGGCCACCACCGCGCTGTTGAGCTCGGACTTGCCGCCCTTGCTCTCGGTCACGCCCAGCAGCTTCGGCGAACCACCCTGGCGAATCCAGTCCTCATAGCCGCCCACATACTCGCGCACACGACCCTCACCCTCGAACACCAGGGTGCTGGTCACCACGTTATCGAGGAAGGCCCGGTCGTGGCTGACCATCAGCACCGTGCCCTTGTAGTTGGACAGCACTTCCTCGAGCAGCTCGAGGGTCTCGACATCGAGGTCGTTGGTCGGTTCGTCCAGCACCAGCAGGTTGGCCGGCTTGCTGAACAGCTTGGCCAGCAGCAGCCGCGCACGCTCGCCACCGGACAACGCCTTGACCGGCGTGCGCGCACGCTGCGGGCTGAACAGAAAGTCGCCGAGGTAGCTCAGCACGTGGCGGTTCTGGCCATCGATCTCGATGAAGTCGCGACCTTCGGCCAGGTTGTCGATGACGGTCTTTTCCAGGTCCAGCTGATGGCGCATCTGGTCGAAGTAGGCCACTTCCAGCTTGGTGCCGCGCTCGACCTTGCCAGACGTCGGCTCCAGGTCACCGAGCATCAGCTTGAGCAGGGTGGTCTTGCCGGTACCGTTGGCGCCGAGCAGGCCGATGCGATCTTCGCGCTGCAGGACCATGGAGAAGTCCTTGACCAGTTTCGGGCCATCCTTGTGGGCGAAGCTGACGTCCTCCAGCACCATCACCTGCTTGCCGGACTTGTCCGCCACCTCGATAAGGATGTTGGCCTTGCCCTGGCGTTCGCGGCGCTCGCCGCGCTCCACGCGCAACGCCTTCAACGCACGTACACGGCCTTCGTTGCGGGTACGCCGGGCCTTGATGCCCTGGCGGATCCACACCTCTTCCTGGGCCAGGCGCTTGTCGAACAGCGCGTTGGCGGTGGCCTCGGCGGCCAGCTCGGCCTCCTTGTGCACCAGGAAGCTGGCGTAGTCGCCGTTCCAGTCGATCAGACCGCCACGGTCCAGCTCGAGGATGCGCGTGGCCAGGTTCTGCAGGAAGGAACGGTCGTGGGTGATGAACAGCACCGCGCCGTTGAAGCCGTTAAGGGCTTCTTCCAGCCAGGCGATGGCACCGATGTCCAGGTGGTTGGTCGGCTCGTCAAGCAGCAGCAGGTCGGGCTCGGACACCAGTGCCTGGGCCAGCAACACGCGACGGCGCCAGCCGCCGGAAAGCTCGGCCAGGGTCTTGTCGGCCGGTAGCTGCAGGCGGCTCAGGGTGCTTTCCACCACTTGCTGCAGGCGCCAGCCGTCGCGGGCCTCCAGCTCGTGCTGGACATGCATGAGCTTTTCCAGGTCCTCGTCGCCGTGGATGTTCTGGCTCAGGTGGTGGTACTCGGCCAGCAGCTCGCCCACGCCATCCAGGCCCGCGGCCACCACGTCAAAGACGCTGCGCTCGTCGGCCACCGGCAGTTCCTGCGGCAGTTCGCCGATCTTGAGCCCCGGCGCGCGCCAGATATCGCCGTCGTCGGGCTTCTGCTCGCCCTTGACCAGGCGCAGCATGCTCGACTTGCCCGTGCCGTTGCGGCCGATGATGCACACCCGCTCGCCACGGGCGATCTGCCAGGACACTTTGTCCAACAGCGGCATGGCGCCGAACGCGAGGGACACATCGCTGAATTTGAGCAGGGTCATGATCATCTCCAAAAACCGGGCGCGCATTCTACCTGACTTGACCCTTCACGGCATCAAAAGCCCATCGCCGGCAGCAGGGCGTCGGATAACAACTCGATACAAGCACAGTGCTTTCACCGGCCACCGGCAAACGGCTAAGCTAGGCAGTAATACCCAACAGTGCTGGCTCCGCCGTCACTTTCCATGGTTCTACTGCCCGGACGTATCATGCGCAGCCGCCTGTTACAAATTGCTTCCTGCCTGCTGCTCACCGCCACCGCCGCGAGCGCCGCACAGGCCATCGACATTTCCCAGCAGCGTCAGTACTACGACGAGGCCAAGCGCGCCCTGGCCAAGGGCGACAAGGGTCCTTACCTGCGTTACGCGCAGGCGCTGCGCGACTACCCGCTCACGCCCTACCTCACTTACGACGAGCTGACCGCCCGCCTGAAGAGCGCCAGCAACGAGGAGATCGAGGGCTTCCTCAAGGCCCACGGCGACCTGCCCCAGGCCAACTGGATGAAACTGCGCTGGTTGCGCTGGCTGGCCGAGCGCGGCGAATGGAACACCTTCACCCGCTACTACGACCCCAAGCTCAACTTCACCGAACTGGACTGCCTCAACGGCCAGTACCAACTCTCCCATGGCCTGCGCGCCGAAGGCTTCGCCACCGCCGACAAGCTGTGGAACGTCGGCAAGTCGCAGCCCGCCGCCTGCGATACCCTGTTCTCCATGTGGGCGGCCGAAGGCCAGCTGACCGAGGCCAAGCGCTGGCAGCGCGCCAAGCTGGCGGCCCAGGCACGCAACTACGGCCTGGCCAGCAGCCTGGTCAAGACCCTCACCACCCTCGGCCCCCAGGGCAAGCTGCTGATCGACGTGGCGCAGAAGCCCGAGCTGCTCAACCAGCCGTCGCGCTTCACCCCGGTCAACGAGGCCATGTCCGACGTGGTCAGCCTCGGCTTGCGCCGTCTGGCCCGCCAGGACCCCGAGCAGGCCATGGCGCTGCTCGACGACTACGCCCAGCGCATGCACTTCTCCCGTGACGAGAAAGTCGCCATCGCCCGCGAGATCGGCCTGACCCTGGCCCGGCGCTACGACCCGCGCGCCCTCGACCTGATGACCCGCTACGACCCCGAGCTGCGCGACAACACCGTCAGCGAATGGCGCCTGCGCCTGCTGCTGCGCCTGGGCCGCTGGGAGGACGCCTACGAGCTGACCAAACGCCTGCCCCAGGACCTGGCCAGCAGCAACCGCTGGAAGTACTGGCAGGCGCGCAGCCTGGAGCTGGCGCAGCCGAACAACCCGCAGGTCCCGCTGCTGTACAAGACCGTCGCCCGCGAGCGCGACTTCTATGGTTTCCTCGCCGCCGACCGGGCGCAGACGCCCTACCAGTTGAACAACAAGCCGCTGGCGCTCAGCCAGGCGGTGATCAACAAGGTCCGCAATACCCCGGGCGTGCGTCGCGCCCTGGAGTTCCATGCCCGCGGCCAGATCGTCGAGGGACGCCGCGAGTGGTACCACGTCAGCCGTCACTTCAACCGTGACGAGATGGTCGCCCAGGCCCGCCTGGCCTATGACATGCGCTGGTACTTCCCGGCCATCCGCACCATCAGCCAGGCCCAGTACTGGGACGACCTGGACATCCGCTTCCCCATGGCCCACCGCGACACCCTGGTGCGCGAAGCCAAGGTCCGCGGCCTGCATTCGAGCTGGGTATTCGCCATTACCCGCCAGGAAAGCGCCTTCATGGAGGACGCCCGCTCCAGCGTCGGCGCCAGCGGCCTGATGCAGCTGATGCCGGGCACGGCCAAGGAGACCGCACGCAAGTTCAGTATCCCGCTGGCCTCGCCGGCCCAGGTATTCAACCCGGACAAGAACATCCAGCTCGGCGCCGCCTACCTGAGCCAGGTGCACGGCCAGTTCAACGGCAACCGCGTGCTGGCCTCGGCCGCCTACAACGCCGGCCCCGGGCGCGTGCGCCAGTGGCTCAAGGGCGCCAAGCACCTGAGCTTCGATGTGTGGGTCGAGTCGATTCCGTTCGACGAGACGCGCCAGTACGTGCAGAACGTGCTGTCGTATTCGGTCATCTACGGGCAGAAGCTCAATTCACCGCAGCCGCTGGTGGATTGGCATGAGCGGTATTTCGACGATATGTGATCGGGACGCCATCAGCCCGCGCCCACGCAACGTGGGAGCGGGCATGCCCCGCGATGGCTCTATTCGAGGACCTCGACGTCCATCCCCACCTTAAGCTCCCCCTCGCCATCCACCGCCAGGTTCTGGCCAAACAGCACATCCCCTTCCTTCTCGCGGAACGTCTTGAGCGTGGTCAACGGCTCACGGTCCGGGCTGCGCTCGCCCGTGGCGGGATCGAGGGTGGTGAGGATGCAGCGCACGCTCGGTTTGAGCACGCGAAAGGTCATGTCGCCGATACGGATGCGCTTCCAGCGGTCCTCGGCAAAGGCCTCGGCCCCCTCGACCACCAGGTTCGGGCGAAAACGCAGCATCTCCATGGGGCGCCCCACCCGACGGCTCAGCTCATCCAGTGAAGCCTGGCCGATCAGCAACAGTGGAAAACCATCGGGAAAGGCTGCCCGGTCACTGTTCAGGCCGTAGCCGCTGGGCAGGTAGCGGGCCCGCTGTTCGGGGCAGTGCACCAGCCTTACCGCCTTGCCCAGCAGCTCGCTGAGCCAGGCCGCGGCGGCATCGCCGGCATCGGGTACGCGCAAGGTGTCGCGCCAGATGGTAACGCCGCGCAGGGCGTCGTCGGCCGGCGGCACGGGAACCTCCAAGAGTGCCTGCCCCGGCGCCTGGAGCAGCAGTTGGCCCTGATCGCCATAATCGGCGCCAACCTGCCCCAGCCGAGGCCAGGCCCGCTGGGTCAGGAAGCGGCCATCCCCCTCCTCCACCACCAACCAGCGGCGGTCACCGTCCAGGCCCAGATTGGCGACCGCGGACGCTTGCAGGCCCTGGGCCCGCCCCGATTTCACCGGGTATCGATACAACGCACTCAGAAACATCCTTGCTCACCTGGCATCCGTGGAAATGCCAAGCTTACACCTAGGCGTGATCCATGTTCAGACGCTGACGCACCACATCCACCAGGCGGTCGGGCTGGAACTTGGACAGGAAGTTGTCGCAGCCGACCTTCTTGACCATGGATTCGTTGAAGCTGCCGGACAGCGAGGTGTGCAGCACCACGTAGAGGCCGCGCAGGCGCGGGTCGTTGCGGATCTCGGTGGTCAGCCGGTAACCATCCATCTCAGGCATTTCGGCGTCGGTGAAGATCATCAGCAACTTCTCGCAGACATTCTCCCCGGCGTCGGCCCAGCCCTTGAGCAGGCGCAGGGCCTTGAGGCCGTCGCTGGCCACGTGCAGCTTCACCCCCAGTTGCGACAGGGTGTCGCGCAACTGCGCCAGGGCCACGCTGGAGTCGTCCACCAGCAGCACTTCGCGGCCACGGGCACGGGCCAGCACCGGGTCTTCCAACTTGTCGCGGGATACCTTGGCGCTGTACGGCACGATCTCGGCCAGCACCTTCTCCACGTCGATGACCTCCACCAGCTTCTCGTCGACCTTGGTGATCGCCGTGAGGTAGTGTTGGCGACCGGCGCTGGCCGGTGGCGGCATGATGGCTTCCCAGTTCATGTTGACGATACGATCGACGCCGCCCACCAGGAACGCCTGCACCGAACGGTTGTACTCGGTGACGATGATGGTGCTGTCCGGCCCGGGCTGCAGCGGGCGCATGCCGATCGCCTGGGACAGGTCGATCACCGGCAGCGTCTGGCCACGCAGGTTGACCACGCCACAGACGAAGGAATGACGCTGTGGCATGAGGGTCAGCTTGGGCAGTTGCAGCACCTCCTGGACCTTGAACACGTTGATGGCGAACAACTGCCGGCCAGCCAGGCGGAACATGAGGATTTCCAGGCGGTTCTCACCCACCAGTTGCGTGCGTTGGTCTACCGTGTCGAGAATGCCAGCCATTGGAAAGCCCCCAGGCGTGAGTCGGTAAAAAATGAATGCATCCCCCTGTATCGGCGGATGCGCGCGCAGCTTGACCCCTGATGGAAAAAGCCGTGCCGAGTGATTGATATCACTTTACCATCATGCTTTACTGCTGCCACATCCCGCCGCGTCCGTCGCTCGCAACGAACGACCCACCTGAATCCTCATCAGGGAATCCCCTAGTAGCAATCGGGTGCAACCTGATGTTCGCAATATCCATTAGCCATTAATGTGACGCCATTCTCACTGCATGAACGGAGTCAGGCTTTTGCGAGCGATCATCTTGGTACGGCCAATCCCTGACCACGGGGCGCCATGATGGATAGCACACCACTGCACAACGCCGCCGTGGCGGCCTTCCTGCAAGATGCGCAGGTCCTGCTGGCCAGGTCCCAGGAATGCCTGCAGCACCTGGAACTGATCGCCAACGACCCGGACGCCTGCCACAGCCTCACCACGGCACTCGACACCCTCGCCCGCCGCGCCGACGCGCTCGGCCTGCTCGAGGTCGCCCACTATGCGTTCGCCTTGCAAAAGCTGCTCGCGCCCACCTGCGCCCAGCAGCACCTGCACGGCAGCAGCCTGCCTGCACTGGACGCCTGCCTGACCCTGCTCGACTGGCAACTGGAGCTGCTCGACCCGCAGACCGGCCAGCTGGGCATGGACACCGACGAACAACGGCTGCTGCTGGGCGAACTGGCCACCTCCCTGGGCCAGCCGTCCACGCAGCTGTGCGCGGACTGCCAGCAGACGGGGGTGTACTGCGCCCACCCTCATACGGCAGACAACGGCATCGACGCATCCGACCGGCAACACTAGTGCGGCCAACTGAGTCACAACTAAGGTCGGCTCAGGGTGAAACTTGCAAAGTTGGACAAGTTTTTCCAAATGTTTTTGCGCAGCGGGATTATTAGTTGCCCCAGGCGCATTGGAAACATCATTTAATAATGGCACTCTGCTAGCCAAGCCCTCGACCACCAGGCCCGCCACAGCCCGGAAAATACGAGGTTTCAAGCAGTTATCCCCCCGCGACCAAATTCAATCAAAGTGATAACATGCGCGCATTCGAACATGCGCGCCCAGGTTATCGGGCGATTGGATCCGTATTCCGCACTTGATTGAACGCGGGGCGGTAAAACCTCTGGTCAGACGTGTGCAATGCCCCTAACCGCTATAACTCAGTGGCTTCCCTATCTATGCTCCCACGCTTGAAGTTTCTCCAGCGTTGCCGCTCCAGCGTTGCCCTGCTGCGCTGGACGACCGCGCTGCTGTGCGTTGCATCGCTGGCGGCGAACCTGGTGGTATACCTGAGCACCCAGCCCCTGTCGGCCAGCCTGCTGCTGCTGCAACTGCTGGCGATGCTCGGTGTCGGCTGGCACCTGCGCCACTGGGCGCGCTCGATCAGCCTGCGCCCGGCGGAACTGGCCACGCGCATGCTCAAGGTGCAGGAGAGCGAACGCCAGCGCCTGAGCCGCGAGCTGCACGACGATATCGGCCAGCTGCTGACTGCCGCCAAGCTCCAGGTCGACTGGCTGCAACGCCGGGTGCCGACCGAGCTGCAGGAGCACTGCAGCACCTTGCGCAGTACCCTGGACCTGACCCTGAGCAACGTGCGCGACGTTTCCACCATTCTCAACCCGCGCCAGCTGGCCAGCCTGGGCCTGGAGGCGAGCCTGCGCGCGCATCTGCTACGCACCCTGGAAAACACCGAGGTGCACTGGAGCCTAGAATGCAAGCAGCGCCTGGGGGGCATCAGCGAAGAGGTGGCCATGGCCGCCTTCCGCATCACCCAGGAGGCGGTTACCAACATGTTGCGCCACGCCGACGCCCGCAACCTGGTAGTTCGCCTGCAACGCACCTCGGCCGGCCTGGCCCTGTCGATCCACGATGACGGCGGCGGCTTCGTACCGGCCCAGTCTCCCGCAGAATACGGCCAGCGCGGCATGGCCGGCATGCAGGAGCGGGTGACCGCCCTGCAAGGCAGCCTGACCATCACCAGCCAGCCCGGCCAGGGCACCCAGATCGAAGCCCTCTTTCCGTGGCCGCCCCGCAGCCAAGAACGCGCCAGGACCCCTGCCCCCGATGACCTGTAGATTACTGCTGGTGGACGACCACTCCCTGATTCGCGCAGGCGTCAGGGCACTGGTATCGGACATCCCCGGTTACACCGTGATCGGCGAGGCCGATGACGGCAGCCAGCTTCTGGACCACGTCCAGCGTCTGGCGCCGGACATCGTCCTGCTGGACATTTCCATGCGTTCGACCAGCGGCCTGGACGCGCTGACGCAGTTGCGCGCAAACGGTTGCACCTGTAAGGTCCTGATCCTGTCGATGCACACCGACCCGGAACTGATCATGCGCGCCCTGGAAAGCGGCGCCCACGGCTACCTGCTCAAGGACACCACGGCCACCGAGCTGGAACAGGCGCTTACCGCGCTGCGCAACGAAGAACGCTACCTCAGCCCGGCCATCGCCCACACCGTCATCAACCAGGCGCTGCTGCGCGCCCAGAGCGGCCGCCAGCCGAGCAGCGAAGGTCACAACCTGACCGGTCGCCAGCTGGAGATCCTGCGCCTGATCGTGCGCGGCAAGTCGACCCGAGAGATTGCCGCCGGCCTGGGCCTGTCGATCAAGACCGTGGAGACCCACCGCTCGCAGATCATGAAGCGCCTGCAGATCTACGACGTGGCGGGGCTGGTGCTGTTCGCCGTACGCGAGAAGATCATCAGCCTGGACGACTGAGCAGCGGCGAGTCCGTCGGCAGGTGCACGCGCAACGCTCGTGGCATGGCCTCGAAGCGCAGGCTGGCGGCCTGCAGCGGCTCGCCGTCGAGGTTCATGTCCAGCCCCTGGGCGCCCTTGATTTCCACCCAGGGCAAACGCGCGCGGACGAACAGTCCGTCGCCGGCCAGCAGGTCGCGCAAGGCCCCCGCTACCTCCTGCGGCGCCGGCAGGATGCCGATATCCAGCAGGCCGTCATCTACGGTCGCCTCCGGGCACAGCACGTGCCCGCCGCCGGCCTGGCGGCCATTGCCGATGCCCAGCGCCAGCAACTCGCCCTGCCATTGGAAGCCAGGCCCCTGCAGCTCGACCGAGGCAGCCTGCAGTTCGCTGAAGCGTGACAGGCCGGTGAACAGGTAGGCCGCCGCGCCCAGCACTTTCTTCAGGTCTTCCGAGGTGTTGGCCGTGACCTGGCTGCCGAAGCCCCCGGTGGCCATGTTCAGGAACAACTGGTCGCCCACCCGCCCCAGGTCGATCGGCCGCGCCGGCACCTCCAGCAGGTCGAGCGCCGCCTGCGGTTCGAGGGGCACGCCGGCCGCCCTGGCGAAGTCGTTGGCGGTGCCCAGTGGCAGCAGCGCCAGGCTGGCCTGGGTCCCGGCCAGGCCCATGGCTTCGGCCACGTCGCGCAAGGTACCGTCACCGCCCCCGGCCACCACCTGGCCATAGCCGGCCGCCAGCGCCTCATCGACCAGGCGCTGGGCGTCACCGCCCTCCCAGGTCAGGCGCACATCCAGGGTCCAGCCCCGCTCGCGCAGCTGGCCCACCGCGGCTCGCACCTCTTCGTTGCCAGCCTGCTTGCCATGCAGGATCAACAGTGCCTTGCGCTCGCTCATGCCGTTCTCCCCGAATAGAAATGCCCTACCGCAATCTCGACCACTACACCGAGCAGATTGCTCCCTGCAATGCCGAAAAACCGCCGCTTCACACAAATACCATTGAAAGCCGGGCGCCACAGGTGCATCATCTGACAAATATTTGGCCATCACGGACGAAGCCGACTCGAAAAGTCATTTTATTGACTTTGCGCCGCCAGACGCCTGACAGGTCGTGATTTCCTTGCATTGCGCTGCCCCCGGCGCCCTGATTCGAGGCTGTGACTATGAGCGTTCTGATCCCCTGCATCATCGCTGGCGGCGCCGGCACCCGATTATGGCCGGTCTCCCGCGAGGCCATGCCCAAACCCTTCATGCGCCTGCCCGATGGCATGAGCCTGCTGCAGAAGACCTTCAGCCGCGCCAGCAGCCTGCCCGGCGTCGAACGCGTGCTCACGGTGACCAACCGCGAAGTGGTGTTCCGTACCCAGGACGAGTATCGCCAGGTCGGCACCCAGCGCATTGCGCTGGACTTCATCCTCGAACCCTTCGGGCGCAACACCGCCCCCGCCATCGCCGCCGCGGCGCTGCACTGCGCCCGCCTGCATGGCGAGGACAGCCTGCTGCTGGTACTGCCCGCCGACCACCTGATCCAGGACCAGGACGCCTTCGAGGCGGCCGTCCAGCGGGCCATGACCCTGGCCGCACAAGGCTGGCTGACCACCTTCGGCCTGCTGCCGACCCGCGCCGAAACCGGCTTCGGCTACGTCGAACTGGGCCAGCCGCTCGACGGCGACAGCTACCGGGTCGCCCGCTTCGTCGAAAAG
Source organism: Pseudomonas sp. BW16M2 (assembly GCF_014268865.1). Taxonomy (NCBI): domain Bacteria; kingdom Pseudomonadati; phylum Pseudomonadota; class Gammaproteobacteria; order Pseudomonadales; family Pseudomonadaceae; genus Pseudomonas; species Pseudomonas sp. BW16M2. The sequence continues at coordinate 157,992 of NZ_JABWRI010000010.1, forward strand.
CCCGACACCGACACTGCCCAGGCCTACCTGGACGGTGGCCGGCACCTGTGGAACGCCGGCATGTTCTGCCTGCGCGCGGGCACCGTGCTGCAGGAGCTGCAGGCCCATGCCCCCGAGGTACTGCACAACGTGACCCACTGCCTGGCGCAGAGCCCGTTCAAGGAGGGGACGTGCGGCCAGCAGGTGGAACTCGACGCCGACAGTTTCGCGCTGGCCCCCGACATCTCCATCGACTACGCCCTCATGCAGCCCTCTACCCAGGTGGCCGTGGTGCCCTGCGCCATCGGCTGGAGCGACATCGGCAGCTGGGAAGCGGTGCGCGAGCTGCGCCCGGCCGACAGCCAGGGCAACCACTGCAACGGCGAAACCGTGCTGCACGACGTGAGCAACTGCTACATCGACTCGCCACGCCGGCTGGTAGGCGCGGTGGGCCTGGACAACCTGATCGTCATCGACACCCCCGACGCCCTGCTGATCGCCGATGCCGCGCGCAGCCAGGAGGTCAAGGTGATCGCCCAGCAACTCAAGCGCCAGGGCCACGATGCCTACCGCCTGCACCGCACCGTGACCCGCCCCTGGGGCCTGTACACCGTGCTCGAGGAAGGACCGCGCTTCAAGATCAAGCGCATCATGGTCCGCCCCGGCGAATCGCTGTCGCTGCAGATGCACCATCACCGCAGCGAGCACTGGATCGTGGTCAGCGGCATGGCCTGCGTGACCAACGGTGAAGAGGAGTTTCTGCTCGACACCAACGAGTCGACCTTCATCAAGCCCGGCCGCAGCCATCGCCTGACCAATCCCGGCGTCATCGACCTGGTGATGATCGAGGTGCAGAGTGGCGAGTACCTGGGCGAAGACGACATCGTGCGCTTTACTGATATCTATGGACGCGCCCCGGCAGCAGCAGCACCTGCTTGACTGCCAGAGGGCGCGTATTGCCATCCAGGGCCGACACCCGGCCAACCGCGAGGATTCGGGCTCATGCGCATACTCTGGACCCTGCCCTACCTGCCCTGGCCCACCACCAGCGGCAGCAAGACCCGGCAATTCCACCTGCTGCGCGCCCTGGCGCAGCATGGCCACCGGATCACCTTGCTGGTGCAGTCGAAGGTACCCTTGAGCGACGCGGCGCGCGAGGCCCTGGAACCCCTGGTGGAGCGCCTGGTGGTGCTGCCCCGGCGCGCACTGCACAGCCCGCTGAACCTGTTGGCCTCGCCCATCATCGACTACCCCATGCGGGCCATCATCAATGGCCTGGCGCCCTGCCTGAGGCACCGCTTCGAGCAACTGCTGGACGAACCCTGGGACGTGATCCAGATCGAGCACAGCTACAGCTTCCAGCCGTTCGAGAAGGCCTTGCAGGCCCGTGGCCTGCCCTACATGCTCAGCGAGCACTACCTGGAGTCGGTGATGGGCGCCGCCTGTCACGACCGCCTGCCCCTGTGGCTACGGCCGCTGAACGCCTTCGACCGGTGGCGCTACCGGCGCTGGGAGCAGCGGGTACTGCGCCAGCCCACCGAGGTGGTGGCGGTCAGCGCCCACGACGCCGAGCTGATCGGCCAGATCAGCGGGCGCCCGGTGAACGTGGTGGTCAATGGCGTGGACTGCGACCACTATCAGGACGTGCGCCCCACGCCGCACAGCCAGCGCCTGCTGTTCGTCGGCAACTTCGAGTACGGCGCCAACCTGGAGGCCATCGAATGGGCGCTGGAGGAAATCCTGCCCCAGGTGTGGATGAGCAACCCGGCGGTGCGCCTGGCCATTGCCGGGCACGCCTTGCCGGCGAGCTGGAAGCTGCACTGGAATGACCCGCGCATCGAGTGGGTGGGCTATCGCCCCGACCTGCGCGAGCTGCAACGCCGCTCGGCGCTGTTCTTCGCGCCGCTGCGCCATGCTGGCGGCTCCAAGGTGAAGATCCTCGAGGCGATGGCCGCCGGGTTGCCGGTGATCACCACCAGCAAGGGCGCCTCGGGCCTGGCCATGAACAACGGCGAGCACTACCTGGGCAGCGACGACAGTGGCCAGCTGGCGCTGCTGGTCACCCAACTGCTCAACCAGCCATGGCGCATGTGCCAGCTCAGCGAGGCCGGGCGCCAGTTCGCCCGCCAGCGTCATGACTGGAGCGTCGCCGCCCAGCAGCTGGAGAACGTGCACATGCGCCTGACCCAGCTGGCGCCGGCTGGCGCGGCGGCCGCCGCTAGCGTGCTAGCCAAGTAGTTCGCTGAACGGAATGAACGTCACCGCATCACCCTGTTGCGGCGTCGTGCCTTCGAGCACTTCCACCACGCCATCGGCCCATGCCGCGCTGCGTAGCACGCCGGAGCTCTGGTTCTTGTAGATACGCACACGACCCTCCTCGATACGCGCCCGCAGGTACTCGCGCCGCGTCCCGGCCTTGGGCCAGTCGAAGCCCGCCGGCACGCTGAAGCGCAGCGGCGCGACATGGGCCACGCCCATTCGACGCAGCAGGTAGGGCCGGGTCAGCAGGCCGAAGGTGACCAGGGTCGAGGCCGGATTGCCCGGCAGGCCGATCACCGGCACCCCCTGGTAATGGCCGAAGGTCAGCGGCTTGCCCGGCTTGATCGCCAGCTTCCACAGCGCCAGCTCGCCCGCCTCGCGAAGGGCCAGGCCGAGGAAATCGGCTTCGCCCACCGACACGCCGCCGGTGGACAGGATCAGGTCGACATCGCCCAGCCCGGCCAGGCACTGGCGGGTGCGCGCCAGATCGTCCGGGAGGATGCCGGCATCGACCACCGTGCAGCCCAGGCGCTGCAGCCAGCTGACCAGCAGGCGTCGGTTGCTGTTGTAGATCTGCCCGGGGCCCAGGGCCAGGCCCGGCTCGACCAGTTCGTCGCCAGTCGACAGCACCGCCACCCGGGGCCGGCGTCGCACTTCGAGCGTGCCAAAGCCCAGGGTCGCGGCCAGGCCGAGCTGGATCGGGCCCAGCCGCGTGCCGGCGCTCATCACCTGTTCGCCGACACGGGTTTCCTGGCCCTTGGGGCGCACGTTCTGCGCCAGCGCCAGGGGCTCGAGAAAGCGCACCCGGCCGTCTTCAAGCACCTCGGTGTTTTCCTGCATCTCGACGCAATCGGCGCCTTCCGGCAGCGGCGCGCCGGTGAAGATCCGTGCGCAGGTGCCAGGCTCCAGGGGCTGTGGCGCATGCCCGGCGAAGATGCGCTGGGTCACCCGCAGCGGTTCGCCCTGCCAGTCGGCCAGGCGCAGGGCGTAGCCGTCCATGGCACTGTTGGGCCACGGCGGCAGGTCGAGGCCGGCCACCAGCTCATGGGCCAGGACCCGCCCTTCGGCCTCGGCCAGCGCTACCTGTTCGGTCTCGGCGATGGGCGCCGTGTCGGCCAGCGCCAGCAGGCGCTCCAGGGCCTCTTCCACCGGCATCAAGGGCCGGGCCACCTCAGCCACGGCTGTCACAGGCCGCCGCCTGCTTCAGGTGCGGCACGAAATTGCACGGCCGGTGGCGGGCGTCCAGCTGCTCGGCAAGGATGCCGTCCCAACCCGTGCGCACGGCGTTGGTCGAACCCGGCAGGCAGCAGACCAGGGTGCCGTTGGCAAGCCCCGCCAGGGCGCGGGACTGCACGGTGGAGGTGCCGATATCGGCCACCGAGATCTGCCGGAAGAGCTCGCCAAAGCCCTCGACCTGCTTGTCCAGCAGGCACGCCACGGCCTCCGGGGTGCTGTCGCGGCCGGTGAAGCCGGTGCCACCGGTGATCAACACCACCTGCACCTGGTCGTCGGCGATCCAGGTCGCGACCTGGGCGCGGATCTTGTACAGGTCGTCCTTGAGCAGCACGCGCTCGGCCAGGCGATGGCCGGCGGCGCCCAGGCGATCGACGAACAGCTGGCCGGAGGTGTCGGTGTCGAAGGTGCGGGTGTCGCTGACCGTCAGCACGGCGATGTTCAGCGCAACGAAAGGGGTATCTGCCTTGGCTTTCATGGGAGTCCGTCGCAGGGTAACTGGGAATGTGCGCTGTTATATCACAGGCCGCCCGCGGCGTTGTTCTTGGTCAATGCCGCCGCGATGGCGCTATGCTGCACTGTGCAAGGAACTTGCGTGGACGCCCTGCGTCTTAATGACATCTAGCACCATCGCACTGGAGAAACACGATGATCCAACGGACCCTTCCCGCCTTCCTGCTTGCCCTGGGCCTGGGCGCCCTCGCCGGCTGCGCCTCGCCAACCGTCATCACCCTCAACGACGGCCGCGAGATCCAGGCGGTGGACACCCCTTCCTATGACGAAGACTCCGGCTTCTACGAATTCGAGCAGCTCGACGGCAAGCGCACGCGCATCAACAAGGACCAGATCCGCACCGTCAAGGAGCTGTGATCCAGTCCCGCTTTTTAGCGCAACTCCTTTTTGCAACAAGGGGTTGCGTTGAAAAAAGCGATGCAGTAGCATTTTGCACATCGGAGTGTAGCGCAGCCAGGTAGCGCGTCTCGTTCGGGACGAGAAGGCCGCAGGTTCGAATCCTGTCTCTCCGACCATATCCCGCAAAAAACCCGCCTCGAGCGGGTTTTTTGTTGCCTGCGAAACAGGAACCTACCGGTGGGAGCAGCTGTGCGCCGATGCGACTTACCCCGCGACAGGGCCTGCCCGCCCCATCGCGGGGCAAGCCCGCTCCCACGCTCAACTCAGACGCTCAGCTTACGCGGTTACTCCGGCAACACCGGCACGTACAGCAGTTGCAGGCGCGCACTGCTCCACTCACGGGTCTTGTTGGTCAGCTCTAGGTCGTTGTTCAGCTTCTGGCCGTAGGTCGGCACGATCTCCTTGAGCTTGGCTTGCCACTCGGCACGCTTGATCCGGTCCTTGAAGGTCTTCTCCAGCACGCTCAGCATGATCGGCGCGGCGGTCGAGGCGCCGGGCGAGGCACCCAGCAGCGCGGCAATGCTGCCGTCCTCGGCGGCCACCACTTCGGTGCCGAACTGCAGCACGCCACCGTGCTCGGGATCCTTCTTGATCACCTGCACCCGCTGGCCGGCCTGGAGCAGCTTCCAGTCTTCGTTCTTGGCGTTGGGGAAGTACTCGCGCAGGGCCGCCATGCGGTCATCGAAGCTAAGCATCAGCTGGCCCATCAGGTAGGTGCTCAGGTCAATGTTGTCGATCCCGGCGTGCATCATCGGGCTGATGTTGTGGGTAGTCAGCGAACTGAACATGTCCAGCAGCGAGCCGTGCTTGAGGTACTTGGTGGAGAAGGTCGCGAACGGGCCGAACAGCAGCACTTCCTTGCCATCGATCACCCGGGTGTCCAGGTGCGGTACCGACATCGGCGGCGCGCCGACCGAGGCCTTGCCGTACAGCTTGGCCTTGTGACGGGCAACCAGGTCGGCATTGTCGGTCATCAGGAACTGGCCACCGACCGGGAAGCCTGCATAGCCTTCGGCCTCCGGAATACCGGACTTCTGCAGCAGCTTGAGCGCGCCGCCACCGGCACCGATGAAGACGAACTTGGCCTTGACCGCCGATTCCTTGCCGCCGTTGGCCAGGTCGGCCACCACCACGTTCCAGCTGCCATCGTCATTGCGCACGATGTCGCGCACTTCATGGCTCAGGTGCAGTTGCACATTGGGGTTGCGGGTCATCGAGGCGAACAGCTGGCGGGTGATCTCGCCGAAGTTCACGTCGGTGCCGATGGCCATGCGGGTCGCGGCCACCTTCTGCGCAGGATCTCGGCCTTCCATCACCAGCGGCACCCACTTGCGAATCTGCTCGTGATCCTCGGTGATTTCCATGCCGCGGAACAGCGAGCTGTGTTGCAGGGCTTCGACGCGCTTGTGCAGGAAGTCGACGTTGTCGTCACCCCAGACGAAGCTCATGTGCGGCACATTGTTGATGAACGAGCGCGGGTTGCTCAGCACACCCTGCTCGACCTGGTAGGCCCAGAACTGCTTGGACACCTCGAACTGCTCGTTGACGTTGACCGCCTTGCTGATGTCGATGCTGCCGTCCTTGCCGACGCTTGTATAGTTCAGCTCGCAGAACGCCGAGTGGCCGGTGCCGGCGTTGTTCCAGGCATTGGAGCTTTCCTCGGCGACCTGGTCCATGCGCTCGTAGACGTCGACCTTCCAGTTCGGTTCCAGCTCGGTGAGGTAGGTCCCAAGACTCGCACTCATGATGCCGCCGCCGATCAGCAGGACATCGACGGACTTCTGTGGCTCCGCGGGCTTGGAGCAGCCGATGACGCCCAGGCACAGGAGCGTCAGCAGGATTTTTTTCATTAGCTCAATCCAATTGAAGTGAAGGACTGGCAGTCGTTGCCCCCGGCGTGCACGCCCGGATGTTGTTGTTCTGGTCAGCAGGAGTCTTGCGGAATCGGGGCACGATCGCCTCGGGCCGTGGCCCGGGGCGCCGTAAAGCAGGGAGTGTGCCAGGTTGGTCTGGGCCACGGCTGATGCCGCCCATAACGTCCCTGGCCACCAAGTGGATGGCGACAATCCGCCACAGGCATCTGATACGGCATGTGAAACTGGCGGATTTCCCCACCCTCAAAAGCATCGCGGGGCCAGCCCGCTCCCACGATGGCGTGGGAGCGGGCGGGGGGGGGCGGGGGGGGCGGGGGCCCCCCCCGCGATGGCGATTTCAAGCGGTCAGGCGGGAGGTGACCTCACCCAGCTGTCCCGACAGACCGTGCAAGCGCTGTCCAGCCTGTTCGGTATGCTGCACGGCCTCCTGGTTTGCAGTGGCGATGCGGGTGATCTCGACCAGGTTGCGCGAGATGTCCTCGGCGACGCTGGTCTGCTCCTCGGCGGCGGTGGCGATCTGCCGGTTCATGTCGCGGATCGCCTCCACCGCCGTGGTGATGCGCTGCAGCATCTGCCCCGCCTGCTGCACCTGCTCGGCGCCCTCCTCGCTGCGCTGCTGGCCGCTCTCGATGGCCTTGACCGCCTCCACCGCGCCCGACTGCACCGCTTCGATGATCTGGTGGATTTCGGCGATCGACGCCGCGGTGCGCTGGGCCAGGCTGCGCACCTCGTCGGCCACCACCGCGAAGCCGCGCCCGGCCTCGCCGGCACGGGCGGCCTCGATGGCGGCGTTGAGCGCCAGCAGGTTGGTCTGCTCGGCGATGCCGCGAATCACTTCGAGCACCTTGCCGATGCGCGTGCTGTCGTGCTCCAGGTGACGGATCACCGCCGCGGTACCGGCGATTTCGCGGTTGACCACGGCGATGGTGTCGATGGTCCGCTGCATGACCTGCTCGCCGGCCTGGGCGCTGTGGTCGGCCTCGTCCGCGGCGCGGGCGGCGTCGGCGGCGTGGCGCGCCACTTCCTGGGCGGTGGCCGACATCTCGTGCATGGCCGTGGCGACCTGGTCGGTGCGCTGGAACTGGTCGTGGGTGCCATGGGCCATGTCACCGGCGATGCTGCGCAAGCGGTCGCTGGCGCTTTCCAGCTCCTCGGCATTGTCCTTGAGGCGGCCGACGGTGTCGGCGAGGAAGTCACGCAGGGTGTTGGCGGCCAGCGCCAGGCGCCCCAGCTCATCCTCGCGGCGGCTGTCGACACGGGCGGCGAAACGCCCCTGGCTGAGCTGGGCGACATAGTCGATCAGCTGGCGAATCGGCTCGACCAGGCTGCGGTTGACCAGCCACAGGCTGAACAACCCGACCAGCACGGCCGAGCCCAGCATCACCAGCACGCCCAGCCACACCGTGCGTTCGGCACTGGCGCTGATGGCGCCGGCACGCCCGTGGGCGTCGGCGCGCAACTGCTCCACCAGCGCGCTCATCTGGTCGCTGGTGGCACGGTCCACGCCCTTGACCGCCAAGTCGCCCGCCACCGGGTCGCCGCCGGCGGCCAGGAACGCCTGGCGTCCCTGCGCATAGGCCGAGCCCAGCTGCCGGTGGCTGGCCTTGAGCTGCTCCAGCCGCGCCTTGAGCGCCGGCTCGCTGCTGTCGATCAGTTGCCCCAGCAACTGCTGCACCTGCTGCTCGCGGGCCTGGAACTGCTGCCAGTACTTGTCCAGCTCCGCCGGCTGGCGACCACGCAGCAGCACGTTCTTCCACTCCTGCACCTGGATCTTGAACTGCAGGTTGGCTTCGTCGATCAGCTGCGAGGCACGCAACGGCCCGTCCACCAGCTCGGCATAGCCGCGCACGCTGGACGAAAGGAACTGGAAGCACACCAGGGCGATCAGCAGGATCGCCACCAGGCTGCCACCGAGCAGGGAGAGAATTTGCACTCTGAGGGATTTACGCAAGATTGCGGATCTCGGAACAAGGAAGAGGGAAAACGGCGCACGACGGCACCGCCGACGGAGGCATCCTTGTCCTCGTTCGCTGGCCCGAAAACGCCGCCATCGGGCGATGGCAACCAGGGCGAGCACCTGCGCAACGGCCGAGGCAGATAGTCTCAGGCAATTGCTACAAAATTGTTACAAAACAGTGACAGCGATGGCCGCTCAGGCCGGGTTGAACTGCAGAGCGGCCAAGCGTGCGTAGAGTGGGCTTTGCTCGATCAATTGTCGATGGCTGCCGACTGCCGCCAGTCGGCCTTTATCGATCACCGCGATGCGATCGGCATGCTGCACCGTCGCCAGGCGGTGGGCGATGACCAGCGTGGTGCGCCCGGCCATCAGCTGCGGCAACGCCTGCTGGATCAGGTGCTCGCTCTGCGCGTCCAGGGCGCTGGTGGCTTCGTCCAACAGCAGGATCGGCGCATCAACCAGCAACGCCCGGGCGATCGCCAGGCGCTGACGCTGGCCGCCGGACAGCCCTAGGCCGCCCTCGCCCAGCAGCGTCTGGTAGCCCTGGGGCAACTGGGCGATGAACTCATGGGCATGGGCGCTGCGCGCCGCCGCCTCGACCTCGGCCAGGCTGGCGTTGGGCCGACCGTAGCGGATGTTGGCCTCGACCGTGCCACGGAACAGCGCCGGCTGCTGGGCCACCAGGGCGAACTGGCGACGCAGCTCGGCCGGCTCCAGCCCGGTGATCGGTTGGCCGTCTAGCAGAATCGCACCACCCTGCGGGTCGTAGAAGCGCAGCAGCAGGTCGAACAGGGTCGACTTGCCGGCCCCCGACGGCCCAACCAGGGCCACGGTCTCGCCCGGGCGGATGTGCAGGCTAAGACCATCGATGGCCGCCGCCGTGAGGCGCGACGGGTACGCGAAGCGCACGTCGCTCAGCTGGATATCGCCCGTGGCGCGGCCCTGCGCCAGCCCCTGTGGTTGCGCCGGCGCCAGGATCGCCGTCTGTGCCGCCAACAGCTCGGCGATGCGCTCGGCGGCGCCGGCGGCCCGTTGCAGCTCGCCGATCACCTCGCTCAAGGTGCCGAAGGCGCTGCCGACGATCAGGCTGTAGAACACGAAGGCGGCCAGCTCGCCGCCGGAGATGCGCCCGGCGATCACGTCCATGCCGCCAACCCAGAGCATCACCCCTACCGCCCCGAGCACCAGCACGATCACCAGGGTAATCAGCCAGGCGCGCTGGGCGATGCGCCGGCGTGCCACGCCGAACGCCGCCTCCACGGTCTCGGCGAAGCGCGCCTGGTCATGCCCCTGATGGTTGTAGGCCTGCACCGTCTTGATCTGGCCAAGGGCCTCGGCGACATAGCTGCCCACGTCGGCCACCCGGTCTTGGCTCTGCCGCGACAGGCTGCGCACGCGCCGCCCGAACAGCAGGATCGGCGCCAGCACCAAGGGCAAGGCCAGCACCACGATGCTGGTCAGCTTGGGGTTGGTGACGAACAGCAGGATCACCCCGCCCAGCACCATCAGCGCGTTGCGCAGGAACATCGACAGCGACGAGCCGATCACCGACTGCAGCAAGGTGGTGTCGGCGGTCAGCCGCGACTGGATTTCCGAGCTGCGGTTGTCCTCGAAGAAGCCCGGGTGCAGGCCGATCAGGTGATCGAACACTGCCCGGCGAATATCGGCCACGCAGCGCTCGCCGATCCACGACACCAGGTAGAAACGGGCGAAGGTCCCCACCGCCAGGGCCAGCACCAGCAGCAGGAACAGGCCAATGGTCTGGTTGAGCTGGTGCGCCGAACCGGTCATGAAGCCCTGGTCGACCAACAGGCGGATGCCCTGGCCCATGGACAGGGTGATGGCGGCGGTGACCACCAGCGCCAGCAAGGCCAGCAGGGCCTGGCGACGATAGGGACGCACGAAGCGCCAGCCCAGGTGCAGGGCGCGGCGCTGGCGGGGCGAAATCGGGTCGGACATGGCGAAAATCGTTCTCAGCGCAGATCAGACCAAGACTACCACTCGTCAGCCCTGTGCAACGTCTGGGAATGCGTCGCCGTCCCATGATCGAACAGGACAACAGTGACTATGCTCATTCGTTCTAACCTGTGGCTGGAGCTTTACCGCGCTTTCTGTTGGACTGTTCCGGCATGACGCCGAAGAAACTGTCACAGACCAGTCACGGCGAAGCACTACCTTGAGCTTGAACCTGAAAGAGGAGACAGGATATGAGCTTGCAGCATACCGATACGCCCAAGAACCAGAACCGTCCGCAACCTCAGGTCTGCGGCTCGATCATCGATGCCCAGGGCCGCGAGGTCCCGATTACCGAGCAGATGATCCAGAAGGCCTGCAAGGACCTGGAAGAGAGCCGGGTCAAGAAAGTCGGCAAGGCCTGACCCCCGAATTGCGTGCAACCCGGCGCTTGCGCCGGGTTTTTATTGGCCGGTCCTCAGACCAGCACCGCCCCCAACGCATTGGCCAGCTGCGCCAGCTGCGGCGCCTCACCACGTACACGTACCGCCAGCCCCTCGATCTCGCGCCTTACCGGGTAGTGCTTTCGCAGCAGGTCGAACGCTGCACGCTGTTCGGCCGGATCTTCGCTCAGGCTGCGACGAAAATCCGCATCGTCGCGACGTGGGTCGTAGACCGCCCGGCACAGGGTAGCCAATGCCCACGCCGGATCCGCACTTGCGTCAAACTCGATCTGTGCAAGGCCCGGCGCCGGCAGCAGGTCGGCCAGGCGCACCTGCTCGGGCTCGCCGCGCCAGCGGCAGAAGGCCTGGTAGATCTGCGCCGTGCCCCGCTGCTTGCCGTCCAGGCTGTAGCCGGCGATATGCGGCGTGGCCAGGGTGCACAGGTCGGCCAGCTGCAGGTCCACCTGCGGTTCGCCCTCCCACACATCCAGCACCGCGTGCAGATCCTCACGATCCAGCAGCAATTCGCGCAGGGCTGCGTTGTCCACCACCGGGCCGCGGCTGGCGTTGATCAGCCAGGCGCCGGCACGCAGGCGCGCCAGGCGCGGCTGGTCGAGCAGGTGCCAGGTCGGGTGATCGCCGCCGCGTTGCAGCGGCGTGTGCAGGCTGATCACGTCGCACTGTTCGAGGATCGTCTGAAGGTCGACAAAGTCGCCGCCCTCGCTGGCCTGGCGCACCGGATCGCACACCAGCACCTTCCAGCCCAGGCCATGCAGCACCCGCACCAGGCGTCCACCGACCTCGCCGGCGCCGACCACGCCATAGACCCGCTTGCCCAGGTCAACGCCCTCGAGCTCGGCCAGGGTCAACAGACTGCCCAGCACATAGTCCACCACGCCACGGGCGTTGCAGCCCGGCGCGCTGCTCCAGTGGATACCGGCCTGGGAGAAATATTCGAGGTCAAGGTGGTCGGTGCCGATGGTGCAGGTGCCGACAAAGCGCACCCGGCTGCCTTCGAGCAGTTGCCGGTCGACGCGGGTCACCGAGCGCACCAGCAGCACGTCAGCGTCCTTGACGCAGGCGGCGTCGATAGCCCGGCCGGGGTAACGGCGGATCTCGCCGAAACCGGCGAAGAAGGCATCGAGCAGCGGGATATTCTCGTCGGCAACTATCAGCATGGCGCTCTCCTGTCAGGGGAGCGCAGTGTAGCGCGATCGCAGGCGGCTCAGTCGGCCTTCTTGCGGATCCAGTACAGGTAGGTGCCGGCCTCTTCCTGCTGACCGAGCAGCTCGTGGCCGAGGAAGATGCAGAACTTGGGGATGTCGCGACGGGTCGACGGATCGGTGGCGATCACCTTGAGCACGCCGCCGCCGGCCAGCTCGCGCACATGTTTGTGCAGCATCATCACCGGCTCCGGGCAGTTCAGGCCGGTGGCGTCGAGGATCGCGTCGTGGGTGAAATCGGTCATGTAGGGCTCCGCAAAATGATCGTCATTGTGGCGCATGACGCGGGGCTGTCACAGCCCCGCGCTGGCCTCAGCGCGGTTTCAGGTCCAGCCGGCGCAGGTGGCAGGTCACTTCCTCGCGGTCGTGATACAGCTGCTTGCAGGCGATCGACACCTTCACCTTGCGCGCCTTGAAACCGGCCTCGATGCGCTCGAGCAGCTTGCGCACCTCGGCATGGCGCTGCTTCATCGGCAGCTTCAGGTTGACCACCGCCTCGCGGCACAGTCCTTCGCCCAGCCAGGTCTCGATCAGCGAGGCGGTGCGCGCCGGCTTCTCGACGATGTCGCAGACCATCCAATCCACGGTCTGGCGGGGCTTCCAGGTGAAACCGTCGGCCATCAGGTGGGTGACCAGGCCGGTGTCCATCAGGCTTTCGGCCATCGGCCCGTTGTCGATGGCGGTCACCAGCATGCCGCGCTTGACCAGCTGGTAAGTCCAGCCGCCGGGCGCGGCACCCAGGTCGACGCCGGTCATGTCGTCGTTCAGGCGCTGGTCCCACTGCTCGCGGGGGATGAACTGGTGCCACGCCTCCTCGAGCTTGAGGGTCGAGCGGCTGGGGGCCTCGCGGGGGAACTTCAGGCGCGGGATGCCCATCGGCCAGAGCGCCGAATTGTCGGCCTCGGCCAGCCCCAGGAACACCCGCCGGCCACTGATGAAGGTCAGCAGCAGGCGCGGCCGCCGGGCGTCGTCCACCAGCCGTCCGGCCTTTTCCAGGGCCTTGCGCAGCGGCACCTCGAACTTGCGGCAGAAGGTCGACAGCTCCTTGCCATCGTTGCTGTCGAGCACTTCCAGCCACAGGCTGCCGCACACCGGCAGCCCGGCCAGGTGCTCGAGCAGCACGCTGATGCGGTCGGTCTCCGGCAGCTCGACGTAGGCGCCGCGGGCCCACTGGCGCGGGAAGATCAGCTGCGAAAAGCGCAGGGTCTGCATCATGCGTTCGGCGCCGTCCGCCTCGCTGCAGACGAACTCGGCGCAAGCGCTCTGCGGCTTGCCCTTGGCATAGCCGGCCACGCCCAGGTGGGCGGCATGTTCGCTGATTTCGGCGCAGACCTCGCCCTCGAAGCCGGGCCGGCAATGCATGAACAGGGTATTCATTTCTCACTCCACATCACTGGCGCAGACGGCGCCAGGGCGGCGAATGATAAAGGAAGATCGGAACCGACGACACGCCCCATCGGTCCAGAAAAGGGTCAGGCCAGGCAAACCGGTCTAACCTGACTGTTCAGCCAGGTCCGTGCCGTGCGGACCGGTCCAGAGCGGTGACACCGGCGAGCGACCCGCAATCGCCGGGCACCGGAGCACAAGGAGTTGTAAATGCCCTCGCTCGATAGCCTGAAAACCCTCAAGACCCTCCAGGTGGCCGACCGCGCCTACCACTATTTCAGCCTGCCCGACGCCGCGCGCCAGCTCGGCGACCTGCAGCGCCTGCCCATGTCGCTGAAAGTGCTGCTGGAAAACCTGTTGCGCTGGGAAGACGGCAAGACCGTCACCGGCGACGACCTGCGCGCCCTGGCCCAGTGGCTGCAGGAGCGCCGCTCCGACCGCGAGATCCAGTACCGCCCGGCGCGGGTGCTGATGCAGGACTTCACCGGCGTGCCGGCGGTGGTCGACCTGGCCGCCATGCGTGCGGCGATGGCCAGGGCCGGCGGCGACCCGCAGCGGATCAACCCGTTGTCGCCGGTGGACCTGGTGATCGACCACTCGGTGATGGTCGACCGCTACGCCAGCCCCAACGCCTTCGCCCAGAACGTCGACATCGAGATGCAACGCAACGGCGAGCGCTACGCCTTCCTGCGCTGGGGCCAGAGCGCCTTCGACAACTTCCGCGTGGTACCGCCGGGCACTGGTATCTGCCACCAGGTCAACCTCGAGTACCTGGGGCGCACCGTGTGGACCCGTGAAGCGGACGGCCGCACCTACGCCTTCCCCGACACCCTGGTCGGCACCGACTCGCACACCACCATGATCAACGGCCTGGGCGTGCTCGGCTGGGGCGTCGGTGGTATCGAGGCGGAGGCTGCGATGCTCGGCCAGCCGGTGTCGATGCTGATCCCCGAGGTGATCGGCTTCAAGCTCACCGGCAAGCTGCGCGAGGGCATCACCGCCACCGACCTGGTGCTGACGGTGACGCAGATGCTGCGCAAGAAGGGCGTGGTGGGCAAGTTCGTCGAGTTCTACGGCGACGGCCTGGCCGACCTGCCGCTGGCCGACCGCGCCACCATCGCCAACATGGCCCCCGAGTACGGCGCCACCTGCGGTTTCTTCCCGGTGGACCAGGTGACCCTGGACTACCTGCGCCTGTCCGGCCGCCCCGAGGAGGCCGTGCAACTGGTCGAGGCCTACAGCAAGGCCCAGGGGCTGTGGCGCCTGCCGGGCCAGGAACCGCTGTTCAGCGATACCCTGGCGCTGGACATGAACGAGGTGGAGGCCAGCCTCGCCGGGCCCAAGCGCCCGCAGGACCGGGTTTCCCTGGGCCAGGTCGCCCAGGCCTTCGACCACTTCATCGAACTGCAGCCCAAGCCCCTGGCCAAGGAAGTCGGCCGCCTGGAAAGCGAAGGCGGCGGCGGTGTGGCGGTGGGCAATGCCGACCAGGCCGGCGAAATCGACTACAGCCATGCCGGCCAGACCCACACCTTGCGCGACGGTGCCGTGGTGATCGCCGCCATCACCTCCTGCACCAACACCTCCAACCCCAGCGTGATGATGGCCGCCGGGCTGGTGGCGAAAAAAGCCGTGGAGAAGGGCCTGACCCGCAAGCCCTGGGTCAAGAGCTCGCTGGCCCCAGGCTCCAAGGTGGTGACCGACTACTTCAGGGCTGCCGGCCTCACGTCTTACCTGGATCAGCTCGGTTTCGACCTGGTCGGCTATGGCTGCACCACCTGCATCGGCAACTCCGGCCCCTTGGACGAGGCGATCGAGAAGGCCATCGGCAGCGCCGACCTCACCGTGGCTTCGGTACTGTCGGGCAACCGCAACTTCGAAGGCCGGGTCCACCCGCTGGTCAAGACCAACTGGCTGGCCTCGCCGCCGCTGGTGGTGGCCTATGCCCTGGCCGGCAGCGTGCGCCTGGACCTGACCCAGGACGCCCTGGGCATCGGCAAGGACGGCAAGCCCGTGTACCTGCGCGATATCTGGCCAAGCCAACAGGAGATCGCCGAGGCCGTGCGCAATGTCGACACGCGCATGTTCCACAAGGAGTACGCCGAAGTGTTCGCCGGCGACGCCCAGTGGCAGGCCATCGAAGTGCCCCAGGCGGCCACCTATGTCTGGCAGGACGACTCCACCTATATCCAGCACCCGCCGTTCTTCGACGACATCGGTGGACCACTGCCGGAAATCGGCGATATCCACAGCGCGCGCATCCTTGCCCTGCTCGGCGACTCGGTGACCACCGACCATATTTCCCCGGCCGGCAACATCAAGGCCGACAGCCCGGCCGGCCGCTACCTGCGCGGCAAGGGCGTGGAACCGCGGGACTTCAACTCCTACGGCTCACGGCGCGGCAACCATGAGGTGATGATGCGCGGCACCTTCGCCAACATCCGCATCCGCAACGAAATGCTCGGTGGCGAGGAAGGCGGCAACACCCTGTATGTCCCCACGGGCGAGAAACTGTCGATCTACGATGCCGCCATGCGCTACCAGCAGGATGGCACGCCGCTGGTGGTGATTGCCGGGCAGGAATACGGCACCGGCTCCAGCCGCGACTGGGCGGCCAAGGGCACCAACCTGCTGGGGGTCAAGGCGGTGCTGGCGGAGAGCTTCGAGCGCATCCACCGCTCCAACCTGGTGGGCATGGGCGTGCTGCCCTTGCAGTTCAAGGCCGGCGACGACCGCAAGCGCCTGGGGCTGACCGGCAAGGAACGCATCGATGTGCTGGGACTCGATGGCGCGCAGATTCGTCCGGGCATGACCCTGCCGGTGCGCATTACCCGCGAGGACGGGCGCCAGGAGCAGATCGAGGTGCTGTGCCGGATCGACACCCTCAATGAGGTGGAGTACTTCAAGTCGGGGGGGATCCTGCATTATGTGCTGCGGCAATTGATCGCAGGGTAAGGCCCCATCGCGGGGCAAGCCCGCTCCCACGCAATGTGGGGGCTTGCCCCACGTGGCTGATTTCAGGTGTCCTGACGGCCAAACGAGGAGTCCTACCCTCCTCGGATTCACCGGCACTAAGGAAATGTCATGCCTCTTCCCCACTGGATCGCCCTGATCCTGCTCGCCCTCGGCTATGCGATCGCCCTGACCTACGGCAGCCTCGGCCTCGCCGCCCTGCCCGCCTTGCTCGCGCTGCTGTGCAGTGCATTGCTCGCCCGCCGTCCGGTACGCTGGCAACAAAGCCTCGGCCACCTGCTGTTCATCCTCCTGGCCATCGCCCTGGCCCTGCACTGGCTGCCCGGCTTCCACAGTGCCAAGGTGATCGACAAGGCCGTGCTCAGCGACGGCGCCGTGCCCTTCTCCCTGTACCTCAACCTGGACAAGCCCCTGATCGGCCTGTGGTTGCTGCTGGCCTGCCCGTGGCTGGTCATGCTGCGCCCACGCGGCCTGCTGCCGGGCCTGGCGCTGACCCTGCCCCTGACCCTGCTCGCCTGCCTGGGCGGCGCCTGGGCGCTTGGCATGCTGGCCTGGGCACCGAAATGGCCGGACCAGGCCTGGCTGTGGCTGCTGAACAACCTGCTGCTGGTGAGCCTGACCGAGGAACTGCTGTTCCGCGGCTATATCCAGGGCGGCCTGCAACGCCTGTTCAGGCATGAAGGGCTGGCGTTGCTGGTGGCCGCGCTGTTGTTCGGCCTGGCGCACCTGGCCGGTGGCTGGCAATGGTTCTACCTGGCCACCCTGGCCGGGGTGGGGTATGGTCTGGCCTATCGCCATGGCGGGCTGGCGGCGGCGGTGCTGTGCCACACCTGCGTCAACCTGGCGCACTTCGCCGCTTTCAGCTACCCGATGCTGGCCCCGAATTGAACAATCGGTCATGATCAGACCTGATCGTCATCATTTATAAAGAAAACTGCAATATTGGCGGCAACGGCTGCGATCAGGTGGGCTGCATTAGCTCAGCCGCACTGATGGCACCTTGCCCCAGATCAAGCCAGTTAAATATTCATTCAATAAAACCAGAGGCTTGCCGATACCCGTCGAAAGCCTTGCGGATTGAACAGCCAATGCGTAACAACCAGCCGATTACCCAGAGAGAACGGACTTTCCCTGCCCAGCAGCGGTTGATCTCCACCACCAACGCCAAGGGCGTGATCACCTACTGCAACGATGCCTTCATCGAGATCAGCGGTTTTTCCCGCGAGGAACTGATGGGCGCGCCGCACAACCTGGTGCGCCACCCCGATGTGCCGCCGGCCGTGTTCGCCCACATGTGGCAGACCCTCAAGCAAGGCCTGCCGTGGATGGGCATCGTCAAGAACCGCTGCAAGTCGGGCGACCATTACTGGGTCAACGCCTACGTCACGCCGATCTTCGACAGCAACCAGGTGGTCGGCTACGAATCGGTACGGGTCAAGCCCACCGCCGAGCAGATCCGCCGCGCCGAAGCGCTGTACCAGCGCATCAACCAGGGCCGCTCGGCCATCCCGAAACGTGACAAGTGGCTGCCGGTGCTGCAAGACTGGCTGCCGTTCATCCTGGTCAGCCAGGTCGGTTTCCTGATCGGCAACTGGCTCGGCCATTCCTGGGGCTTCGCCCTGGCCGCCGGCCTGTCGGTGCCGCTCGGCCTGCTCGGCCTGAGCTGGCAGCAGCGCGGCCTCAAGCGCCTGCTGCGCCTGGCCGAACAGACCACCTCCGACCCGCTGATCGCGCAGATGTACACCGACAGCCGCGGTGTCCAGGCACGCCTGGAAATGGCCATGCTCAGCCAGGACGCACGGATGAAGACCTGCCTGACCCGCCTGCAGGACAGCGCCGAGCAGCTCAGCGACCAAGCCCGCCAGTCCGACGCCCTCGCCCACCAGAGCTCGTCGGGCCTGGAGCGCCAGCGGGTGGAGACCGAGCAGGTCGCCGCCGCCGTCAACCAGATGGCCGCCACCACCCAGGAAGTGGCCAACCATGTCCAGCGTACCGCCGACGCCACCCAGGAAGCCAACCGCCTGACCAGCCAGGGCCGCAACATCGCCGGGGAAACCCGTGACGCCATCGAGCGGCTGTCCGCCGCCGTGGGCGAGACCGGGCTGACCGTCACCCAGTTGGCCAAGGACAGCGACGAGATCGGCGGCGTGGTCGATGTGATCAAGGGCATTGCCGACCAGACCAACCTGCTGGCGCTCAATGCCGCCATCGAAGCGGCGCGCGCCGGGGAGATGGGCCGTGGCTTTGCCGTGGTCGCCGACGAGGTCCGTCAGCTGGCCCAGCGCACCGCCGAATCCACCGGGCAGATCCACACCCTGATCGCCAAGCTGCAGCAGACCGCCAACAACGCGGTGCAGACCATGGAGACTGGCCACCGCCAGGCCCAGGAAGGTGTCGAGCGGGTCATGCAGGCCGACCAGGCGCTGGTGGGCATCAGCGAGGCCGTGGCCAACATCACCGACATGGCGACCCAGATCGCCGCCGCCACCGAAGAGCAGAGCGCGGTGGCCGAGGAGATCAGCCGCAACATCAGCACCATCGCCGACCTGGCCGACCAGACCTCCGGCCAGGCCCAGCGCTCGGCGCTGCTCAGCGAAGAGCTGACCAGCACGGCGGGTACCCAGTACTCGCTGGTGGAACGTTTCAACCGCTGAAATCGGTAGGCGTCATCGCGGGGCCAGTCGCAGCGGCGACTGGCCCCGCGATGGTTTTACCAGTCGAGCGTCAGCCGGCTCTCGAAGTAACGCACCTCACCCGTCAACGGATCCTCAAAGCGCAGGCTATGGGCCAGCAGCTTGAGCGGCCGTGCGTAATCATCCTGCTCGTTGACCAGCTGCGGGTAAAACGGATCGTTGCAGATCCCCGCGCCCAACGCCGCCATGTGCACGCGCAACTGGTGGGTCTTGCCGGTGACCGGTGACAGGCCATAGCGCCACAGCTCTCCGTTTTTCTCTATTACGCAGGCATGGGTTTCACTGTTGTCGGCCCCTTCCACTTCATGCATGCGGAAGAACGGCTCGCCATGCACTAGGCGGCTGCGGTGCACCAGCGGGTAGTCATGCTGCGGCATGGCCGCGGCGATGGCCTGGTAGTGCTTGTCGATGCGCCGCTCGGGGAACAGGCGCTGATAGGCGCCACGGCTTTGCGGATTGGCGGAAAACAGCACCAGCCCGGCGGTATGCCGGTCGATGCGGTGCAGTGGCACCAGGTGCGGGTTGTCCAGGCGCCGGATCAGCCGGCGCAGCAGCGTCTGCTCGACGTACTCGCCGGTGGGCGTGACGGGTAGGAAGTGCGGCTTGTCCGCCACCACCAGATGCTCATCGACATGCAGGATTTCTTCCTGCACCGGGATCACCTTCTCGTTGGGCACTTCACGGAAATAGTGCAAGCGCATGCCCCGCCGATAGTGCGTATCCGCCGCAATGGGCTGGCCATCGGCATTCAGCACCCGCCCCCGGGCGAAGCGGTCGAGCCATTGCTCACGCGTGATACCCTTGAAATGATCGCACAGGCAGTCGAGCACGTTTGCCCAGGGCCCCGGAGGCAGGCATACGGTACTGGCTTGCTGGTGGGCGGGGTCGAAAGGCGTGGTCATCATCGGGCTCGGTTCTACGTGGGCGGACATTATCTCCTACCCCCTGCCCCTCAACCAGCCTCGCTGGCCGGCTCGCAACGCGCCTTGAGCCAGCGCAGCACCTGCACCGCGTCCCAGCGCCCCGGATCGTAGAGGGCATAGCTCAGGCCCTGGTAGCCCACCACATCCAGCGGACGGTGGAAGCCGGCGCGCTGGAACAGCGCCTCGATCTCGGCGAAACAGGTGTTGAAATGCACCTTGCCGAACGGCGTGCGCTCGTCGGTGACGATGCCGTCGAGGCGCAATTCCAGCACGGCCTCGCACACACGCTCGGGAGCCATGTGATTGATGCTGTACTTGAGTTGCTCGACATTGAGCATGGCTTCACCTCGGACACTGTATTTATATACAGCATACGGAGCGAGCCACCCGCTCGTCAATGCACGGTTCAGCCGAGGAAGGCCACCACCTGCTCGGCATCGAACGGCCAGCCCAGCTCGACGCCGGTATCGCAACGGCGCAGCACCGGAATGCTCAGCCCGTAGCGTTCGAACAGCGCCTCGCTGTCGGCGATATCGACCAGCTCGACCAGCAGGCCGTGCTCGACGAACGGCATCAGCACAGCCTCGGCCACTTCGCACAGGTGGCACCCCACGGTGCCGAACAACTGGGTTTCAGGGAGCATGCAGACATCCGTAATTCGCATGAATGGATGCTCATTCTAGGTCCGTCCCCGCCAACGCGCACCTGACCTGGCTCAATCCTGGCTGGTGGCACCGATCCGGTGCACGGCCAGGTCCGCCCCCTGGAACTCCTCCTCATGGCTCAGACGCAGGCCGTGCAGCGCCTTGATCAGGCCGTACACGGCGAAGCCGCCGGCCAGCGCCACCAACACGCCCGCCAGGCTCCCCAGCAGCTGGCTGACCAGGCTGACGCCGCCCAGGCCGCCCAGGGCCGCTTGACCAAACACGCCGCAGGCGATGCCGCCCCATACGCCACACACGCCGTGCAATGGCCACACGCCCAGCACGTCGTCGATCTTCCAGCGGTTCTGCGCGGCGGTGAAGCACCAGACGAACAGGCCACCGGCCACCAGCCCGGTGACCAGCGCGCCCACCGGGTGCATCAGGTCGGATCCCGCGCACACCGCCACCAGGCCGGCCAGCGGGCCGTTGTGCAGGAAGCCCGGGTCGTTACGCCCGGCCAGCAGGGCCGACAGCGTGCCACCGACCATGGCCATCAGCGAGTTGATCGCCACCAGCCCGCTCACCCCCTGCAGGGTCTGCGCGCTCATGACGTTGAAGCCGAACCAGCCGATGATCAGGATCCACGAGCCCAGCGCCAGGAACGGAATGCTCGACGGCGCGAACGCCACCAGGCGCCCCTCGCGGTAGCGGCCACGGCGCGCGCCGAGCAGCAGTACCGCCGCCAACGCCAGCCAGCCGCCCATGGCATGCACCACCACGGACCCGGCAAAATCATGGAACGGCGCGCCGAAACGCGCCTGCAACCAGGCCTGCAGGCCGAAGTTGCCATTCCACACCACGCCTTCGAAGAACGGGTAGATGAACGCCACGATCAATGCCGTCGCGCACAGTTGCGGCGCAAAGCGCGCGCGCTCGGCGATACCGCCGGAGATGATCGCCGGAATGGCCGCGGCGAAGGTCAGCAGGAAGAAGCACTTGACCAGCGCATAGCCGTGATCGCTGGCCAGCGTCGCCGCCGGCTGCAGGAAGCTCACGCCATAGGCGACCCAATAGCCGATGAAGAAATACACCAGGGCCGAGATGGCGAAGTCGCTGAGGATCTTCGACAGGGCGTTGACCTGGTTCTTGTGCCGCACCGTGCCGACCTCGAGAAAGGCGAACCCCGCGTGCATGGCCAGGACCAGGATCGTGCCCATGAGGATGAACAAGGTGTTGGAGCCATGGACCAGGGAGTCCATCGCGCTGTGCATGTTTTCCATGAAGTGGCAGACCTGCAAAAAGGCACCAGGACAGTTCAAGAACCGGCATCCATGCACCGGATCGGTGCCAGGCCCCTGCCCCGTTTCGGTGAGCCGGGCGGCGCCTGCGTGGTTTTTTCTTGGGTTTGTCGTGGATTGGGTTAAGGTTTAGCGGTATCCGCAGCGCTGGCGCATGGTTTCGGCGCAAGCCTTGGCGGACTCGCACCGCTTTTTAGCAAGCGCTGTACCAACACATCCCGCTGAACCTTCCGCGCCACCGATCACTCGAAATAGCCAGTACACATCCACAGGGAGAGGCCCATCCATGGCCAGCAAATCGGCAAAGACTGCACAGGAAATTTTAATGGCTGACTTCCAGGCCCTGGTCCGCGACACCGAGAAGCTGCTCGCCGACACCGCCAACCTGGCCGGCGACCAGGCCGACGAATTGCGCGAGCAGATCCACGAACGCCTGGTACAGGCCCGCGAAACCCTGCAGTTGACCCAGGATTCGGTGCGCGCCCGTGGCCAGGCGGCCCTTGGCAGCGCCGAGGAGTACGTGCAGGAGAACCCGTGGCAGGCCATCGGCATCGCCGCCGGCGTCGGCCTGCTGATCGGCCTGCTGGCCAAGCGCTGAGGAGCCGGCATGGACAACGACGCCATCGGCACGGGCGCCTCCGGTCGGCGCCTGGGCGCGGCCATATTGGGCCTGCTGCACAGCCATATCGAGCTGTTCGGCATCGAGTTGCAGGAGCAGAAGGCCCGCACCCTCAGCCTGCTGTTGTTCGCGGGCCTCGCCCTGGTGTTCGCCCTGCTGCTGCTGACCGCGCTGTCGGGCCTGCTGCTGGTGCTGCTGTGGGACAGCTACCGGCTGGCCGGGATCATCGGCCTGTGCGTGTTCTACGGGCTCGCCGCGCTGTACTGCGGCCTGCGCCTGAAAGCCGCGGTGTTCGATGAATCCTCGCCGTTCAACGCCACCCTCGAGGAGTTGGCCAAGGATCGGGAGCGCCTGCTGCCATGAGCCTGCCCGAACTGCCCAACACCCGTAACCCGCGTGAGCTGCGCAAGGCCCTGCTGCGTCTGCGCATGGAAATGCACCGCCAGGAAATCCGCCACGAGTCCGGCCAGTTGCTGGAACCGGTCCGCCGCCTGCGCGGCATGGGCAGCTCGTTCGGCGAGGGCCTGGGCGTCAAGCACGGCTCGCTGTGGGGCATCGGCGCCGTCGTCGCCCTGGGCTTTCTCACCGGCAAGGGCGTGCGCAGCGGCAACCTGGCGCGCCTGGTACGCCTGGGCACCAGCCTGGTACCGCTGATCCGCCTGTTCCTCGGCAACAGCCGCCGCCCCTGAGGCCAAGGCGCGCCTGAGGCTTGCACGGGCGCGCTGGACGCAGGAAGCTAGGCCGATTCTACGATGGGAGATCACGCCTTGGACTGGCACACCCTGCTGACCCGCGAACGACTGGGCAAGGCCCTCTACAGCCCCGAGGAACTCGGCCGCAGCCCGTTCCACAAGGATCACGACCGCATCATTTTCTCCGGCGCCTTCCGCCGCCTTGGGCGCAAGACCCAGGTGCACCCCGTATCCAGCAACGACCATATCCACACCCGCCTGACCCACTCCCTGGAGGTCAGCTGCGTCGGCCGCTCGCTGGGCATGCGCGTCGGCGAGACCCTGCGCGAACAACTGCCGGCCTGGTGCGAGCCCAGCGACCTGGGGATGATCGTGCAGTCGGCCTGCCTGGCCCACGACATCGGCAACCCGCCGTTCGGCCATTCCGGCGAGGACGCCATCCGCCACTGGTTCCAGCAGGCCGCCGGGCGCGGCTGGCTGGATGACATGAGCGACGATCAACGCACCGACTTCCTCAACTTCGAAGGCAACGCCCAGGGCTTTCGCGTGCTCACCCAGCTCGAATACCACCAGTTCGACGGCGGCATGCGCCTGACCTATGCCACCCTCGGCGCCTACCTCAAGTACCCGTGGGCAGCACGCCATGCCGATGCCCTGGGTTACAAGAAGCACAAGTTCGGCTGCTACCAGAGCGAACTGGGGCTGCTCGAACAGATCGCCGGCAAGCTCGGCCTGCCACAGCTCGAGCACCAGCGCTGGGCCCGTCACCCGCTGGTGTACCTGATGGAGGCCGCGGACGACATCTGCTACGCCCTGATCGACCTCGAGGACGGGCTGGAGATGGACCTGCTGCAATACGCCGAGGTCGAGGCGCTGCTGCTGGACCTGGTGGGCGACGACCTGCCGGAAACCTATCGCCTGCTGGGGCCCGGCGAATCACGTCGACGCAAGCTGGCGATCCTGCGCGGCAAGGCCATCGAGCACCTGACCAACGCCGCCGCCCAGGCCTTCGTCGAACAGCAGCAGGGCCTGCTCGCAGGCAGCCTGGCGGGCGACCTGGTCGAGCACATGCACGGCCCGGCGCAACGCTGCGTGCTGCAGGCCAAGGACATGGCGCGCAAGAAGATCTTCCAGGACAAGCGCAAGACCCTGCACGAGATCGGCGCCTACACGACCCTGGAGATCCTGCTCAATACCTTCTGCGGTGCGGCCCTGGAACAGCATGGCGGGCGTACCCCGTCGTTCAAGAGCCGGCGGGTGCTGGACCTGATCGGCAACAACGCCCCCGACCCGCATGGTTCGCTGCACGACGCCTTCCTGCGCATGATCGACTTCATCGCCGGCATGACCGACAGCTACGCCAGCGAAATGGCCCTGGAAATGACCGGGCGTTCTAGTCCGAAATAAGGGCGGACGGGGGTGGCAGGCGCCTGTTTGCCACCCACGTTTAATACGCATGAAATTTCCCACGTAATATCGATATCCAATAAACACGCTCACCACGCAAACCCACAAAAACGATCAAACCCTGACAATTCCCTCTCAATATCTACATCACTCGTAGCAATGTTTCGCCAACACTGTAAGTAAATTCCTATATCCCGGTTTTGGCAGCCACTTCCCTGCCCGTCGACATTCAACTGAGCTAATGTGCCGGCTGCCTTCACGCGCCGCATGGAATGTTGAATATGCACTCAGTCTTTATAGTTGATGACCATCCTGTCATACGTTTGGCGATACGGATGTTGCTGGAAAACCAGGGATACAAGGTGGTCGGGGAATCGGACAACGGCGTGGACGCCATGCAGTTGATCCGCGAGACCCCGCCGGACCTGGTCATCCTCGACATCAGCATTCCCAAGCTCGATGGCCTGGAGATGCTCTCGCGCCTGCAGGCCATGGCCATCCCGCTGAAGGTCCTGGTGCTCACAGCCCAATCGCCGGCCCTGTTCGCCGTGCGCTGCATGCACTCCGGCGCTGCCGGGTACGTGTGCAAGCAGGAAGACCTCAGCGAACTGCTCAGCGCGATCAAGGCCGTACTGTCCGGTTACAACTACTTCCCCAGCCAGGCCCTCAATCCACCGCCGACGGGCAGCAACCAGGAGCTGGAACTGTTCCGCCAGGTCAATGATCGGGAACTCATGGTCCTGCAACTTTTTGCCCAGGGGCGCAGCAACAAGGAGATCGCCAAGGGCATGTTTCTCAGCAACAAGACCGTCAGCACTTACAAGAAACGTCTCATGCACAAGTTGCGCGCCAGCACTTTGGTGGAATTGATCGACGTCGCCAAACGCAACGCGCTGGTTTGAGGTCATGATGTGGAGGTGCATCGTTACATCGCTGCTGTGCCTGGGCATGCCGCTGCAAGGTGCCGGCGTGACCGTCGACACGGGGCGAACCTACACCCTGCTCAGCCGTTCGGCGCCGGCATCGGTCCAGCCCGGCCTGACACCGGCCCAGCGTGACTGGCTCGCGCAACGCCGGGAACTGGTGCTGGGCACCTCGGCCCCTGACTACCCGCCGTTCGACATCGCCACGGGCGGGCGCGAATACCAGGGGCTGACGGCCGACTACGCCGGCCTGATCGGCAGCGCCCTGGGCCTGCCGGTGCGGGTGCAGCGCTTTCCCAGTCGACCGGCGGCGGTCGCGGCGCTCAAGAGTGGGCATATCGACCTGCTGGGCAGCGCCAACGGTTACGAAGCGGTGACCCAGGGCCTGGCATTGTCGCGGCCCTACGCCATCGACCAACCGGTGCTGGTGACCCGCGAGGATGAAACCCGGGCGTTGGACACGGGCCTGACGGGCATGCGCCTGAGCATGCTGTATCACTACCTGCCGCCCGGGGAGATTCACGCCAACTACCCCAAGGCCGAGCTGCTGACCTTCGAATCGTCCACCCAGGCGCTGAATGCCGTGGCCTTCGAGCAGGCCGACGTGTTCATCGGCGATACCATTTCCACCCACTACCTGATCAGCCAGGGGCACCTGCCGCACCTGCGCATGGCCAACTTCGGCAAGCACGAAGCCGTGGGCTTCAGCTTCGCCATGCGCGAGGACGCGCTCACCCTCCAGTCCCTGGTGGACGCCGCCCTCGACGCCCAGCCCAACACCACCCGCAACGATATCTTCAAGCGCTGGAGTGCCAGCAGCGGTAGCCTGCTGACCGATCGCAAGCTGCAGTTGTCGGCGCGCGAGGAACAGTGGCTGAGCGAACATCCGATCATGCGCGTGGTGGTCAACGACACCGCCGCGCCCCTGACCTTCTTCGACAACAATGACCGCCTGCGCGGCATCGTCGCCGACCTGCTCGAACTCATCCGCCTGCGCACCGGCCTGCGCTTCGAGATCCGCCGCGCCAGCGGCGATGGCGACATGATCGACCAGCTCGAGTCCGGCCGCGCCGATATCATCGCCAGCCTCTCCACCGACGCCCGTCGCGGCAGCCCGCTGCAGGTCAGCCGCCCGTACCTTGAAAGCGCCTACGTGCTGGTCAGCCACACCGGCGACGACCAGCCCAGCAGCCTCAAGCAACTCAAGGGCAAACGCGTCGCCGTGCCCCGCGACAGTAGCGTGGCCGCCCTGCTCGCGGCACGTCACCCACGGATTCACCAGGTCGCCACCGAAAGCACCTACTACTCCATGGTGCTGCTCGGCAGCGGCGCGGTGGATGCGGCAATCGCCACCCTGATCGACGCCAACCACATGCTCGCCACCAGCAACAACCTGGTGATCCGCAGCACCGTGGGCACGGAACCGGCAGCCTTCGCCATGGCGACCGCCGCCGGGGCCAGCGAGCTGGCGGCGATCCTCGACAAGGCGCTGTTGAGCATTTCGCCGGAGGAACTGGGGGTGATCAACAGCCGTTGGCGCGACCATGGCCTGCGTGACGACGCCTACTGGCGCAGCTACCGTCGGCTGATCCTTCAGGTGGCAGGGGTCATCGCGGTGCTGCTGGTTCTCGCGCTGGTGTGGAATGCCCGGCTGCGCCGTCAGATCAAGCAGCGCCAGCGGGCCGAACGAGCGCTCAACGACCAGCTGGAATTCATGGGTGCGCTGCTCAATGGCACGCCCCATCCGATGTATGTCCGCGACCGTGACGGGCGCCTGCAAAGCTGCAACGACAGCTACCTGCAGGCCGTTGGCGCCAGTCTCGAGGAAGTCCTGGGCAAGAGCCTGGACGAGGCCCCCTTCAGCGACTGCGACTATACCCGCCAGGTCCAGGACGACTACCAGCGGGTGATGGCCCAGGGCAAGCCCTTGATCCTCGATCGTCCCCTGCGCCTGCGTGACCGTGAGCTGACGATCTATCACTGGATCCTGCCCTACCGCGACTCGGTGGGCGAGATGCAGGGCATCATCGGTGGCTGGATCGATATCAGCGAACGCCGCAACCTGGTCCAGGACCTGCGCCTGGCCAAGCAACAGGCCGATGACGCCAATCGGGCCAAGAGCACCTTCCTGGCCACCATCAGCCATGAGATCCGCACGCCGATGAACGCCCTCATCGGCATGCTGGAACTGGCCCTCAAGCGCGCCGACCAGGGCAAGCTGGACCGCCCCGCGCTGGAAGTCGCCCATCATTCGGCCAGCGACCTGCTGGGGTTGATCGGCGACATCCTGGATATCGCCCGGATCGAATCCGGGCAAATGTCCCTGGCCCCCGAACCTGTAGACCTCGCGGCCCTGGTCGAGTCGGTCGGCCGCGTGTTCGATGGCCTGGCACGGCACAAGGGCCTGGTGCTGGATGTGGTGATCGCCCGCGAGGCCCGCTGCCATGCGATGCTCGATCCGCTGCGGTTCAAGCAGGTGCTGTCGAATCTGGTGAGCAATGCGATCAAGTTCACCGAACAAGGTCAGGTACGCATCAGCGTCCGCCTGCGCAACGACGGCGAGCCGGCGCTGCCGACCCTCGACCTGGAGGTGCGCGACAGCGGCATAGGGATCCACGAACAGGACCTGCAACGCCTGTTCTCGCCCTTCGTGCAGGCCAACCCCTACAGCGATGGCGCCCGGGCCGGCACCGGGCTGGGCCTGGTCATCAGCCGCGACCTGTGCGCGATGATGGGCGGCGAACTCACCCTGCAAAGCCTGCAGGGCGTAGGCACCCGCGTGCGCCTGGTGATGCCGCTGCAATGCATCGAGCCGGTGGCAGCCTTGCCACGACCGGCCACTGAAATCCTCCAGCCCGACCAGCAGCTGCGCATACTGGTGATCGACGACCACCCGGCCAACCTGTTGCTGATGGCCCAGCAACTGAACTACCTGGGCCTGAGCCAGGAAAGCGCCGAGGACGGACGCCAAGGGCTGCGCAAATGGCGTGAAGGCTGTTTCGACGTACTGATCGTTGATTGCAACATGCCGCAGATGAATGGCTACCAACTGGCCAGGGCCGTGCGCATGGAAGAACGCCTGCACGAGCGACCACCCTGCACCATCCTCGGCTACACCGCCAACGCCCAACCCGAGGTGCGCCAGCAGTGCCTCGACGCCGGCATGGACGACTGCCTGCTCAAACCCATCGGCCTGCAAGTGCTGGGGCAGCGACTGAACGCGATTGCGCGGCTTGCCCGCCAGGGTGACAAGCGCCATACGCCAGCAGCGCGTTTCGACCTCGACGGTCTTTCAGCGATCGTCGGCGACAACCTCGCCGACCGCGACCGTATCCTCGACACCCTGCTGCTGAGCCTGCGCCAGGACCTGCAGGTGCTGATGGCCATCGACCCGAGGCATGAAAGCGCCGAGCTGGCATTACAGGCACACAAGATCCTCAGCGCAGGAAGGATGCTGGATGCACAGGCATTGATCGAGGCGTGCGAGGCACTGGAAGAGACGGACCTGCCCCAGGCTGAGCTTAAACGGCGCCGTCAGGCGCTGGCGCGGCATATGCGCCGCGTGGAGAAAGCCCTGGCCAGGCAGCGGGAGCGCCTGGCCGAAGCCGGATGAGGGCGGTACAGGGCGTACCGCCGACATTCATCAGGAAGCCGGGTTGACCGGCTTTTCCGGGTACCAGGCGTCCAGCAGCGGGCTGACTTCGATATTGGTCAGTTCGCTGCGGCCCTTGAGCCAGGCTTCGACAGCGGCGCGCTGTTCTTCGTTGACCGAACCACGGGTGGCCTTGCAGACCAGGCCGAAGTCGTCGCCACCGACGTAGTCCAGGCCGTTGGCATCCATGGCTTCAGCCAGGAAGGCGTCGAGGAAGGCATCGATGGCTTCATCGGACAGGTCTTCCTTGAAGCCCAGGTTCAGTTCGAAACCCAGCTCCTGGAATTCGTCCACGCACAGTTTCTTGCGCAGGCGACGGGAACGGTTGGTAGCCATGAAACAATCCTCTCAATTAATTACGCGCGGCACTTTACCAGTTTCCGCTGCCTAACGGCGCTTTTCCGTCGAATGAAGCCCATGCTCGTGCTGCTTGGGGCATAATGCGCACTACATTTTGTCCTGGGGCCATCACCTCCTACAGCCCCGTTGTCTTTTTCCCTCGCCTGCAGGGTTTGTCCATTTATGATCAAGACGCTCCGCCCACTGCTGCTCGCCGGCCTGTTCCTGCCCCTGTCGCTGTCCGTGCAGGCCGCCGCCGTCAACACCAGCCTGCCGCCTAAGGTGCAGCAGGCGCTCAAGACCAACAAACTGCAGGATTCGGCCCTGTCGCTGGTCATGCTGCCGCTGGACGGCCCGGGCACGGCGACCGTGTTCAACGCCGATGTGTCGGTCAACCCGGCCTCGACCATGAAGCTGGTCACCACCTATGCCGCGCTGGAACTGCTGGGCCCCACCTTCCAGTGGAAAACCGAGTTCTACACCGACGGCACCCTGAGCAACGGTGTGCTGAACGGCAACCTGTACCTCAAGGGCGGCGGCGACCCCAAGCTGAACATGGAAAAGCTCTGGCTGCTGATGCGCGACCTGCGCGCCAATGGTGTGCGCACCGTGACCGGCGACCTGGTCCTGGACCGCAGTCACTTCGTGCAACCCAACCTGCCACAGTTCGATGACGACGGCGGCGACGAGAACAAACCGTTCCTGGTCAAGCCCGACTCGCTGCTGGTCAACCTCAAGGCCTTGCGCTTCGTTGCCCGCAACGACGGTGGCAAGGTCAACGTCTCGGTCGAGCCGCCGATCGCCAGCATCCGCATCGACAACCAGGTCAAGGCCGTGGCCGGCAAGCAATGCACCGGCGAGGTGCGCTACAACCCGGTAGTCCAGCCGGACGGCGTCAGCGTGACGGTCAGTGGCCAGCTCGCCGACGGCTGCAACTCGCAGACCTACCTGTCGCTGCTGGATCACCCGACCTACGCGGCCGGTGCCGTGCGGGCTATCTGGAACGAGCTGGGCGGCAGCATCCAGGGCCGCGACCGCATCGAGAACGTGCCCAAGAGCGCCCGCCTGCTGGCCCGCGCCTTCTCACCGGACCTGGTGGAAGTGATCCGCGACATCAACAAGTACAGCAACAACACCATGGCCCAGCAGCTGTTCCTGAGCCTTGGCGCGCAGTTCCGTACCGACGCCGACGGCGACGATGCCCGTGCCGCCCAGCGCGTAGTGCGCCAGTGGATGGCGAAGAAAGGCATCACCTCGCCGCACCTGGTGATGGAGAACGGATCGGGGCTTTCCCGTGCCGAGCGGGTCAGCACCCGCGAGATGGCGGCGCTGTTGCAGGCGGCCTGGAAGAGCCCTTACGCGGCCGAGTTCATCAGCTCGATGCCGCTGGTGGGGATGGACGGCACCATGCGCAAGCGGCTCAAGCGCACGGCCATGACCGGTGAAGGGCACATCAAGACCGGGACCCTGAATACCGTGCGGGCGATTGCCGGGTTCAGCCGGGACAGTAACGGGCACACCTGGGCGGTGGCGGCCATTCTCAATGATCCAAAGCCTTGGGGGGCTTCGCAGGTTCTCGACCAGGTGTTGCTGGATCTTTATCGGCAGCCTAAGGCGGGGAATGGGACTGTTGGGGTGATGCCTTGATTTGATTCGGCTTGGGCTTTCAGGGGGTTGGTTTTGATGGATGTAAGCGCATTCGTTGGCGATGGTGACGCATAGTCACCTTTTCGCCCTTACGGCGAGTTCCTTTTTGAAGGATCAAAAAGGAACCAAAAAATCCTCGCTCCATTCATCCGGCCCCTACGCTTCGCTTCGGGGTTCCCTCGCTCCGTTCTTGCTCCCGGGAGGACCGCGCTG
>NZ_JABWRI010000100.1:0-240 GCF_014268865.1 Pseudomonas sp. BW16M2
TGGCGTCCCCTAGGGGACTCGAACCCCTGTTACCGCCGTGAAAGGGCGGTGTCCTAGGCCACTAGACGAAGGGGACTAAGCCGACGCTTTTCAGCGTACCAGAACATGAACCTCGCGATTCAGCCTGGATTTTCTTTTCCTGCCCTGCCGAAGCAGTGCCGGAGAAACTGGAGCGGGAAACGAGACTCGAACTCGCGACCCCGACCTTGGCAAGGTCGTGCTCTACCAACTGAGCTATTC
>NZ_JABWRI010000101.1:0-237 GCF_014268865.1 Pseudomonas sp. BW16M2
GCGTCATCCAGTTCCTGCTGAAGTCCTTCCACAACGGCGAATGGCGCTTCAACCTGCCGGTGCTGATTGAACGCTATGATGACATCACCGGCTGGCAGGACGTGCCGGCCTGGCCGTACCCGACCCTGTTCATTCGCGGCGGCCTGTCGCCGTACGTGCAGGACAGCTATCGTGCGGACATCGCCCGCCAGTTCCCGCGGGCCCGCGCGCACGTCGTTGCCGGCACCGGCCATTGGG
>NZ_JABWRI010000102.1:0-229 GCF_014268865.1 Pseudomonas sp. BW16M2
GCGCGGCGGACGGGACTCGAACCCGCGACCCCCGGCGTGACAGGCCGGTATTCTAACCGACTGAACTACCGCCGCGCATGGTTGGACTTGCGTCCTGTTCCTCTCTGCCAGCGTGTTTCTTTCGAAACCACTGAACCAGGAACGCCTCAGGAAGTGGTGGGTGATGACGGGATCGAACCGCCGACCCTCTGCTTGTAAGGCAGATGCTCTCCCGGCTGAGCTAATCACC
>NZ_JABWRI010000103.1:0-228 GCF_014268865.1 Pseudomonas sp. BW16M2
TGGAGCGGGAAACGAGACTCGAACTCGCGACCCCGACCTTGGCAAGGTCGTGCTCTACCAACTGAGCTATTCCCGCAGGGTGAAGCTTTACCGCATGTGGCGTGAAGCGCCTTGACGACCTTCACCACCTGCACCGTCGGAACGATGCGTTGAAACTGGAGCGGGAAACGAGACTCGAACTCGCGACCCCGACCTTGGCAAGGTCGTGCTCTACCAACTGAGCTATTC
>NZ_JABWRI010000104.1:0-227 GCF_014268865.1 Pseudomonas sp. BW16M2
CGGCGGTAGTTCAGTCGGTTAGAATACCGGCCTGTCACGCCGGGGGTCGCGGGTTCGAGTCCCGTCCGCCGCGCCATTTTTCTCCAGATGGGTGCTTGCACCGGTCTGAGGCCGCAAGGCCAGATCCCAGTTTCAATCAGGCGCAAGCCTGAACGATACGCAGCGGTAGTTCAGTCGGTTAGAATACCGGCCTGTCACGCCGGGGGTCGCGGGTTCGAGTCCCGTCC
>NZ_JABWRI010000105.1:0-225 GCF_014268865.1 Pseudomonas sp. BW16M2
AAATCCTGGCAAAGGGGCTGCCAGGAAGTGTCAACCATGTCTCCGTACACGTGTCCACCATGTGTCCGGTCTCTACACGCGACAAAAAGTAACCAAAAAACGCTGCGCTCCATTCATCCGGCCCTCCGCTGCGCTCCGGGTCCCCTCTCTCCGGCCTTGCTCCCGGGAGGACCGCGCTGCAGGGCCCATCCTGGGCCCCAGCGCTTGACGGGCATCCATGCCCGT
>NZ_JABWRI010000106.1:0-220 GCF_014268865.1 Pseudomonas sp. BW16M2
ATCCTGGCAAAGGGGCTGCCAGGAAGTGTCAACCATGTCTCCGTACACGTGTCCACCATGTGTCCGGTCTCTACAGAAGGATCAAAAAGGAACCAAAAAATCATCGCTCCATTCATCCGGCCCCTACGCTGCGCTCCGGGGTCCCCTCGCTCCGTTCTTGCTCCCGGGAGGACCGCGCTGAACGCCCCATCCTGGGGCGCAGCGCTTGACGGCCATCCAT
>NZ_JABWRI010000107.1:0-216 GCF_014268865.1 Pseudomonas sp. BW16M2
GCGTTTGACAAAAAGTGACTCGCCGTAAGGGCGAAAAGGTGACTATGCGTCATCATAGCAAATGAATGCGCTTACACCTGTAAAAACCCACGCCGATCGCATTTGACTTTTAGAGTCATGTGTTTTGAAAGTTATATGCGCATTCATTTGCGATGGTGACGCATAGTCACCTTTCCGCCCTTACGGCGGCTCACTTTTTGAAGGATCAAAAAGTAA
>NZ_JABWRI010000108.1:0-211 GCF_014268865.1 Pseudomonas sp. BW16M2
AAAAGTGACTCGCCGTAAGGGCGAAAAGGTGACTATGCGTCAGTATAGCTAATGAATGCGCTTACAACTGTGAAAACCCACGCAGATCGCATTTGACTTTGACTTTGAGAGAGTGTGTTTTGAAAGTTATATGTGCATTCATTTGCGATGGTGACGCATAGTCACCTTTCCGCCCTTACGGCGGCTCACTTTTTGAAGGATCAAAAAGTAA
>NZ_JABWRI010000109.1:0-208 GCF_014268865.1 Pseudomonas sp. BW16M2
TTGATTCAATTTGTTAAAGAGCGTTTGGCCAAGAGCTTTTCGTCTCAACCGAGGCGCGCATTCTACGCTTTCCTCATATGCTGTCAAGCGTTTATTTTGAAGTTTTCGTTTCACTTCAAACACTTGACTCACTGCGATCTCTCGTAGCGGGAGGCGAATCATACAGCGTTACAACCTGCTGTCAACTGCCTTTTTCACCGCTGCCGAT